>JASHTZ010000257.1 GCA_030040295.1 Terriglobia bacterium
TTTACACCTTCGCCGCCTCGGCCGTAAGGGTGTGCATTGCTGCCGCAGAGGCAGGTTTGAACATTAAAGGAACCAAGTTCCTGGTGACCGGGGAGCCCCTCACCCCTCAGAAGAAGAAGGAGATCGCATCGGCGGGCGCTTCCGCCGTTCCGGTGTACGGTATTTCGGAGGCCGGCGTGATCGCGGCAGGGTGCAACAGGTTCAATTCCCAAAGCGACCATTGCCACCTCTACCAGGACACCACCGCGATCATCACTCATCAATTGAAGGTTCCGTACTGCGAGACGAGCCTGGACTCTTACCTGTTCACCAGCCTTCTCTATGAATCGCCGAAACTGCTCTTGAACGTCGGCATGGGAGACTTCGGCGACCTTCGCACCGACCGCTGTAGCTGCGCGTTCGGCGAGGCCGGGTTTAAGACTTGCCTGAGCAATATCCGCAGTTATGAGAAGCTCACCGGCGAGGGTGTGACCTTCGTCGATACGGATTTTGTCTGGATACTCGAAAAGAAACTTCCAGAAATTTACGGCGGAAAGAGCACGGACTATCAAGTGGTGGAACAGGAAGACGCGAACGGAATCCCGCAACTCCGGTTGTTCGTCAGCCCTCGCATTGGGCATGTGAACGGACCGGAAATGGCTAATACCTTTATCCGGCTCCTTAAAGGGGCAGAGGATAAGGGATGGGCCCAGTCGGGGACGGAGATGTGGAAGCAATCGGGGATGGTGCGGATTGTTCGTGAATTTCCCATATCGACAGCCAGCGGCAAGATAATGTCTTTTCATTTCATGAAATCCAGTGCGGGCAGGATGGTGAATCACCAGGCAGCATAGACCAAAAGGGGAATATCATGGCGTTTCCGGCAACAAGACCAAGACGATTACGGCAGAACGATAAATTCCGGCGGCTGGTTCGTGAAACCAGCGTGGCTGTGGATGACCTTGTGTGGCCGCTGTTTGCAGTTCCCGGTCACGGAATTCGCGAAGAGATCAGCTCCTTGCCGGGCAATTATCATTTGTCCATCGATTGCCTGGTGGAAGAGGCCAAGCGCGCGCGTGACCTGGGCATTCCGGCCATTCTTCTTTTCGGTGTCCCGGATACCAAGGACAAGGACGACCGCGCAACCGGCGCCTACTCGCCCAACGGACTGGTGCAAAAAGCCGTCCGGGCGTTGAAGAGCCACGTGCCCGGCCTGCTGGTTATCACCGATGTTTGCCTTTGTGAATACACGCCTCACGCCCATTGCGGAATTCTGGAAAAAGGCTACCTGATGAACGATGCCTCGCTGGACGTATTGGCCAAGACGGCGGTTTCACATGCCGAGGCAGGATGCGATATGGTTGCGCCGGCGGCGATGCTGGATGGCCAAATCCAGGCGCTCCGGCAGTCCCTTGACCTTCACGGGTTCAGCAACCTGCCCATCATGGCTTATTCCGCCAAGTACGCGTCCAAGCTTTACGACCCGTTTTTCAAAGAAGGCACGCAATCGGCGCTTTCACACGGTGACAAGAAGACCCACCAGATGTCCTTCGCGAATTCCGATGAGGCCATGCGTGAGATTGCCATGGATGTGGAAGAGGGAGCAGACATCATCATGGTGAAACCGGGTCTTTTCTACCTGGATGTCGTCTACCGGGCCAAGCAGGAATTCCAAATGCCGCTGGCGGCCTATAACGTGAGCGGCGAATACGCCATGATCGACGCAGGCGCGAGGATGGGCCGTCTGGACAAATGCGCCATTGTGTTTGAAGCGCTATCCTGCTTCAAACGCGCCGGAGCGGACATCATTATCAGTTATTTCGCCCCGATGGCCGCGGAATGCCTGGAGCGCGGATGGAAATCATTCTGATCGGACTTCCTCCCAGTTTCCTTTCGAGGAGACAGTCAGGGGCGTGATAAGGTAGCGCGATGAATTTGCGGGCGTTCATTCACCTCCTGTCGAAGGAAGGCCTGTTGAGGAGCGTGGATCGGGAAGTTGATTGGAAATTTGAGCTGGGGGAGATTGCGCGAACGAACCAGACCCCGCTGCTTTTCGAAAGGATCAAGGATTATCCCGGGCAGAGGCTTTTTACCAATGGAATGATCAGCCTGGAAGCGATTGGGCTCGCCCTCGGACTGGCGCGCGATACACGCCGCAGGGCCATTGTGAAAGAGGCTCGAAGGAGGGCGGCCATTCCAATCAAGCCGTGCCTGGTGGAAACCGGGCCCGTGCTTGAAAACGTCGTCCCGGGTCCCGAGATCGACTTTTTCAAATTACCGATTCCCCAGTGGAGCAGTCGCGAAGCGGGCCGCTACCTGGGGACATGGCACGTTAACGTGACCCGTGATCCGGCAACGGGATTCCGAAATGTGGGCGTCTACCGTATGGAGGTGAAGGGTCCGAATCAGGCGACGGTTTGCACGTCGCCGAAGAGCCACCTTGGCCGGCACGTGGCCAAGGCGGAAGAAGCCGGTAAGCCGCTGGAAATGGCCGTGGCTATCGGCACCAGCGAGGCGGTGGTGATGGCTGCCGCGGCGGGATGTCCTTTCGGCGTGGACGAATTTGACCTTGCCGGCAGTTTGCAGCAGGAGGCCGTTCAGCTTATTAAGTGTGGAACCGTGGACCTTGAGGTTCCCGCAGACTCGGAGATTGTGATTGAAGGGGTAATCAAGCCCGGCGTTCGAGTGCAGGACGGGCCATATTTTGACTATGCCGGAGCTCCGGACACCAGTCCCGCATTCCTGTTCGAGGCAACGCGAATGATGTTCAGGACCAATGCAATCTTTCGAGGGACGGCGATTGGATTGCCGGGCGCGGAGGATCAGCAAATCCTCTCGGTCCTGTCTGCGTTGGGTTTGTTTGATTTTCACGGATCGTGGCACAAACGTTTGATCCAGACGCCGCTGATTCATTATAGATTTTTTCGGGCTTTTCAGTTTGCGGGGAGGATCAAGGGAAGGTCGCTGTTCAGGGGAAAGAAGGAGGGTGCATAGCGGCAGAAAGAACCGCAACCTGTGAATGGTAAATAGTCGATAATGCGCAAAAGCATACTTACCACAGGAACCAAATGTGGCATACTGAGGGCCATCGACTTCTCAGGTCGTGCACCCGAACTGCTCCGAATGACTGACAACATTCATCTAACGTTAGTGGTAGGAACCTTAGTAAGAGTGCCTCGGCGCCACAAGTCTTTACGGGCAACCGCCGCTGCCGGGCGGTCCTTCGAGCGGATGGCTTTATGCCAATGAAAAAAGAACGAGGCGCGGAAGATTGGCTCGACTTTTTTGTCGACACCTTGAAGCAGCTCGACGAGGGTGTTCAAGGCGCGTTCCTGAAGGTGTTTCTGCTGCGCCTTGTCAGCCTGGAAGCCTCTGAAAAGGAAAGCATCGAACACTGGGAAAAAGTGGTGGCCCGGCAAGCCCAGTTGACGGAAAAGCTCGGCCGTCCCGTGACGCTGCGCACCGCCGCGGTGGATTATTTTGAGGAGTCGTCCCTTCTGCACAGCCCCATCCTGATGGAATACGGTGAACTGCGGAAGCTGCGCTACAACGCGGGCACCGATTCCTTGACCGGATTGAACAACCGGCGCATCTTCGAGGAAGAACTTAATCGCGAGATTAACCGCGGCACGCGGCATGGCTCAATCTTCTCACTCCTTTCGCTCGACCTGCGGAGGTTCAAGAGCGTTAATGACACGTACGGGCACGCTACCGGAGATGAGATCCTGCGAAGCGTTGCACGGGCCTGCCTGGAAGTTCTGCGCGCCTCGGATATGACCAGCCGGACAGGCGGCGATGAGTTCGCCATCCTCCTTCCCGAAGCTGAGCGCTCCAGCGCCGAGACGCTGGCGGAAAGAATCGCGCGGAAATTCCAGGAATATGCCAACTCCATCGCCCCTCACACCTCGGTGGCAATGGATTACGGCATTGCCATTTTCCCCGAGGACGGGCACGACGCGGCGACGATGTTTGCCTCCGCGGACAAAGCCCTTTATGCCAACAAACAGCGGGCTTACGGCCGGGCGGCCGGCCACCCCCTATCTGCTGCGGAAGCCGCTGCGCGCGGCCGCGAAGCTGCGCCCGACGCTTCATCCTTGGTGGACGCCGCCGGCCAGCCTTCCCCACCCGCTGCCGAGCACCTCGATACTCCTCCCCCCATTTCCCTGATCCATCGCCCCCCGGGCGGCCGGAAGGATGAGCGGATCAGCCTGGAAGGGACGCCGGCTCTGGGCGTGGTGAGGGTGGGAGGGAAGAGCAGCACAGTCCGCGTGATGAACATCAGCAATGGCGGAGTGTGCCTGATGGTCGAGCAGATGGAATTGCCCGAGACTTTTTCCGCCCGGCTTCAGGTCCCGATGGCCCCGCATGGTGAGCTCATGCTGCACCGCGTTTACACCCTCCCGATTTCCGAAGGCAAGCGCCGCGTCGGATGCTCGTTCGCGCCTCTCGCAGAAGCCCTCCTGGTTTAATCGCTATAGCCTGCGACGTTCGTTTGCCATATGCACCTCTATGCGCGCTCGAAAGACAAGCGCGGCTGCTCCTCTGAAAAGGGATAAATCACGCACCCCCTTCGGGAAATCCCCCACCAAGTTGCGTCGAGGGCGAGGCGAGGTTTGCGAATATCTTCTGATAACTCGTTCTAACCTCAATGAGGTGAAAATGGTTAAATAATTCCGAAATTGACTTGAAATTAATTTGCTCATTTTCTAGTGTGGGGAGTGGTGTCTATGGGTCAAAATGCGCAGGCAAGCGTTGCCTTCAGAAGGGGCTGTGGGGTGCTCGTGTCCAGGAACGCGCCGCGGAGAGGGTGGCGAAATCCATCAGCGCGCAATCATAGAAAGCCTACATGTGTTGGCCGACAAATGTACGATTTTCGCGGAAAAATTCAAAAAATGCAAGAACCTCCTGGGAAGTCTATGAAAACAAAGGGCCGGGTGTAAAAATCGCACGATTCCTGAGGGTTTCCCCGAATCTTTGCTCCTGGTTACGAGAAGCGGAGGCGGATGGAAGTGGTTTCACCTGCGGGCAAATGGAAGCGTGCAAGGCCGGGGTTTGCGGTGGAACTCTTGACGGCTTCGAGCTGCAAGGTCTCGCGCTTATCCACCACCAATTCCCCTTCGCAGCCCGAAGGCAGTTTCAGCGTAACCTCGCGGCTCCCTATTTTCCCTTTGCCGCTGAACTCGATAGGGCCTTGGACGGAATTCACGGTCAGCTCGAGTAATTCGAGATCCGCCAATTGCGGGCGAATCTCACAGCGATTGAATCCGGGAACGAGAGGGTTTATTCCCGCCAGGCTCATGGTGGTGACGTAGAGTGGAGCCACGGGGCAATGGCTCCACTCATCGGTAGAATCCGGCTGGGCGTGCCAATGTTCCTGAAGGGTATTGTTCAACTTCACTGATTCCATGGTGGCCCAGCGCTCGCGAAAATCCTTGACGATGACGTCGGCGCGGCCGCCTTTGCCCAGTGCCCACAGCCGCCAACCGGCGTTGGCCGGATA
>JASHTZ010000258.1 GCA_030040295.1 Terriglobia bacterium
ATGTAGCAATTCTGGTATAGGCAACTACGATTCCGAAGTTTGATATCTTCCGGACATATCCTGCATAGCTTTTGGACGCGGTTCGCCTTATCTTTTGGATATAACCCAAATTCGCAGGAAGTCTTGGTGGCGTTGGGAGACAGGCCGGAAGACAGGGCCGTTACCCTCCATTCCACCCGGGAGGCCGTCTGGACATCGGTTCTCTGTCCGACTATCATCATTCCTCCTGATTGTTCCGCTTTCATCCGCGTCACCGCGTTGAGGTCAACCATGAACGCCGCGCTTGCCAGGCCTGACTTAAAACCTCTCAAGCTTTACATCGACGGCAAGTGGGCCGAGTCTTCGAGCGGGCGAACCATTCCGGTGATGAACCCAGCCACGGGCGAGCAACTGACCGCGGTGCCCGATGCCAATCCCGAGGATGTTGACTGCGCTGTGCGGGCCGCGCGCCGGGCTTTTGAAACCGGCGTGTGGCGCAAGATGGATGTTTCCGCGCGCGAGCGCATCATTTGGCGCATCGGCGAGCTGATCGAGAAGAACAAAGAAGAATTGGGCCTGCTCGAATCGCTGAACAACGGCAAAACTTTTCAGGAAGCGTTGCGCGGCGATATTCCTCCCACCGCGGACATTTTCTATTACTACGCCGGCTGGGCGCGCAAGATTTACGGTGAAACAATTCCCGTTGACGGCCCCTATCTGAATTACACGCTGCGCGAGCCAGTGGGCGTGGTGGGCATGATTACGGCGTGGAACTATCCCATGCTGCTGGCGGGCTGGAAAGTTGCTCCCGCGCTGGCCGCCGGCTGCACGATGGTCATCAAGCCGTCGGAAATGACTCCGCTCACCACCTTCAAGCTCGCGGAATATTGCCGCGAGGCGGGCGTGCCCGACGGCGTGGTGAACGTGGTGACCGGCTTTGGCCCCTCGGCGGGCGAGGCTCTGGGCCGGCACATGGACGTGGATAAGATCGCCTTCACGGGCAGTGTGCGAACCGCTCGCGCGCTGATGAAGGCTTCCGGCGAAAGCAATCTCAAGCGGCTTTCGCTCGAACTCGGCGGGAAATCGCCCAACATTATTTTCCCCGACGCGGATTTGCAGAAGGCGGCGCGCGCGGCCTTCTGGGGAATCTATGCCAACAAGGGCGAAGTGTGCAGCGCGGGTTCGCGCCTGCTCGTTCACGAAAAAATCTACGACGAATTTGTGGGCAACCTCGCTGAGCAGGCGCGGAAAATGAAAGTGGGCGACCCGCTTGACCCCGCGTCGGAAATGGGTTCGCAGATCAGCCAGACGCAACTGGACAGAATCCTCGGTTACATCGAAACTGGCCGCGCGGAAGGCGCGCGCTTGCTGGCCGGCGGAGAGCGCGACGTAGAAGGTTCCAAATCCGAAGGCTTTTACGTGAAGCCCACGGTGTTTGCCGACGTCCAGCCGCGCATGAAAATCGCGCAGGAAGAAATTTTCGGCCCGGTGCTGGCGGCGCTGAAGTTTCGAGACGCGGAGGAAGCCGCGGAAATCGCCAATGCCACAATTTACGGCCTGGTCTCCGCCGTGTGGACGCGCGACATCGGCGTGGCGCATCGCCTGGCGCAGCAAATCAAGGCGGGCTCGGTGTGGATCAACGCCTACAATTGCTTTGACAGCAGCTCGCCCTTCGGTGGTTACAAACAGAGCGGCTTCGGCAGGGAAATGGGCCCACACGCCCTCGAATCGTACACGCAGGTGAAGTCGGTCTGGGTGGCGCTGTAGGGGCATCCCTTGTGGGTGCCCTGCCATTCTGCCCTGGTGGGACGGCAGAGGGCAGGCGCAATGCCTGCCCCTGCGGTTCAAAAGGCCGGGTCGGCCCCGCCTGATTTCTGTGAGGTTGAATTGACTTACGACGAAATCAAGAAGCTTTTCGCCACGCACCAGATTGAAAAAGTGAAGGTGGGCGGCTTCGATGTGGACGGCGTGCTGCGGGGAAAATACATTTCACTCGACAAATTCGCTTCGGCGGCGAGCGCGGGCCTGGGGTTTTGCGACGTCATCTTCGGGTGGGACAGTTCCGACGGGCTTTACGAGAACGCCAAATTTACCGGCTGGCACACCGGCTACCCCGATGCCGTGGCCAGAATCGACCTCGCGAGTTTCCGCATCGTGCCGTGGGAGCCGAACACAGCATTTTTCCTCTTGGATTTTTTCGCCAAAGACGGCAACCCGCTCGCCGTTTCGCCCCGGCAGGTGCTGGCCCGCGTGACCGAGCGCGCGAACTCGATGGGTTACACCGCGAACGCCGCAATCGAATACGAATATTTCTTCTTTCGCGAAGACCCGCAAACCGTGCGGACGAAGAATTATCGCGATCTCACACCGCTTTCACCCGGAATGTTCGGCTACAGCGTGCTGCGCTCGTCCGTGCACTCGGAATTGGCCCACGCCATACTCGATTCGGCGCGCACCATGGGCATTGAACTCGAAGGCTTTCACACCGAAACCGGCCCCGGCGTTTATGAAACCGCCATCCATTACAGCGACGTGCTGACCGCGGCTGACAACGCGGCGCTTTTCAAGACGCTGGTGAAAATCGTCGCGCAGAAGCGCGGCCTGATTGCCACCTTCATGGCTAAGTGGAATGCCAAGCTGCCCGGTTGCAGCGGGCACATTCATCAGAGCCTGGCCGACGCCAAATCCTCCCGTAACCTCTTCTATTCGCAGGACGGCGAAGGCCAGATGTCGGAGGTCTTGCGGCAGTTCGTGGCAGGGCAGCTCGCATTGATGCGCGAGTTTGCGGTGATGTTTCTGCCCACAGTAAATTCCTACAAGCGCACCGTGCCGGGAACGTGGGCGCCCACCAACGTCACCTGGGGTGTGGACAATCGAACCACCGCATTGCGCGCCATTCCCGCAGGCAGCAAGGCAACACGAGTCGAACATCGCTTGCCGGGAGCCGACTCCAATCCTTATCTCTCGCTCGCTGCGAGTCTCGGATCGGGATTGTTCGGCATCGAGAAGAAGCTGTCGCCCTCCGCGCCCGCCGTCAACGCTTACACCACCAAGGCGCCGCCGCTGCCGCGAACATTAGACAAAGCCGTCGCACTTTTTCTGACCAGCGACGTGGCGCGCGAATATTTTGGCGCGGAATTTGTCGATCACTACGCCGCCACGCGGCAATGGGAAGTGCGCGAATTTCGCCGCGCCGTGACTGATTGGGAGCTCGAGCGGTATTTCGAAATCATATGAGTCAGATTATATGATCCAGGCGAATTCCGTTTTTTCATTTCCAACTCGAATCGTCTTCGGCCCCGGCGCGGTGCGCGAGCTGGGCGCGGAGGCAAAGCGATTCGGATTCGCGCGGCCGCTGTTGGTGACGGACGCCGGCGTGGCAGCGTGCGGGCTTGCCGGGCAGGTGCTCGCGGAAGCGTGCCGGGCGGGCCTCAATCCAACTCTTTTCGTGGATGTGAGCCCGAACCCCATCGAGAAGAATGTTCAGGACGGACTGGAGGCTTATCAGCGTGCAAATTGCGACGGGGTGATTGGCCTCGGCGGCGGAAGCCCGCTCGATGCGGCCAAGGCGATTCGCTTGGCGGCCACTCATCCGTTTCCACTCGAGCAGTACGACGATCAATTGGATGGCGCGGCGAAAATTCGCCCCGGCCTTCCGCCTATGATCGCCATCGCCACCACGGCCGGAACGGGCAGCGAAGTTGGCCGTAGCACCGTCATTATTTTGAAATCCACGAATCGCAAGACCGTGATCTTCAGCCCGCATTTGATGCCCAACGTGGCGCTGGCAGATCCGGAGTTGACGCTGGGCATGCCGCCCAAAATCACCGCGGGCACCGGACTCGACGCGCTGACGCACAACGTGGAGGCCTACCTTGCGCGCGGCTATCATCCCCTGTGCGACGCTATCGCGCTTCAAGGAGCGAAGTTGGCCATGCGCAATCTTCCGCGCGCGGTTCGCAACGGCAAGGAT
>JASHTZ010000259.1 GCA_030040295.1 Terriglobia bacterium
CCGGTGACCTTTACGTTGAGGGGAGGACGCTGGTCATAGGGCGGCAATTCATCCAAACCCATCATTTCCATAAATTGCCGACGTCTCTGTGGAACCAGCCGCCGCCACGCGGAGAGGTCAACGTAATCCGCCAAAGCATCCCGGGTAATTCGCTCCGCTTCGCGGGCGAGGTAAGCGCGAATTGAAATGCTCTCGCCAGAATACTGCGGGGGCGCAGAAACAGATGGGGACACGGACAGGTTCCCCGGGAATGGAGAATCGGAGCCTCCGCCGCTCAATAACCGGCCTCCCCACGTCGCCAAACTGGTCTCAAGAAATCTGCGCCGGAGCATCGGATGTCTCACCTATCGTGAATTGCCTGAAATTGCTGTCATAAGCAGTCTAGCCGGGAACGATGTCGCGAGTGCAACAATATCTGCCACGATGAAACTTTCACGCATCCCACTTTTTTGGCTGGGCGGAGTTCACCGCCTGGCCTAATAAGAGGGCAGATTCTACCACCACCCTCCTAGAATCCACATCCTGTGCCCGCGCGCGGATATGCGTAGCAATTTCTCAATATTTTCCAAGACCAGCGTCACAACTTTGGTGCAATATACCAGGCTTCAGTCAGCACTTTTGGTCGTTCAGGATTGTGGGCTGAAAACCTTGTTTGGAGTTGGTGACGGACTGCGGCATCACTGCTGCGCTGCGGTTCGCTTTGTACGTGTGCGCAAATGACCCTCATTTATTTCCCTTCAAAAAGGGAAAAGAGGGAAGGACGGTTTCCCAGGTATTCCCCCAAGCATGACGGGAGGTTTAAGTTGAATCGAAGATGATTTCTTTCCAGTGCTGCCCAATTCGGAGCGGGCATCACACTTGCCAAGCCTACTCTAAATACTGCGGTGATGGCCGACGCGAACTCGAACGGCGCTCCCTCAGAGGCCATTGGCAAACTCGCGGATCATTCCCAGTCCCTGTCGCCGGAACTCGCGGCGGCGAGAAAATGGTTTTCCGGAAATTAGTTCAACCTGGCCGTGGATTATTGGGGAACCGACTGGATCGAATCGGTCCCATACGGCAGTGGGTATACGCGCGAGGTTTACCTTCCTATTCTTAGGGAGCTGAAGCTGGGTTTTATCCAGATTTACGGGAAAGGCGAATTGGGGCACACAAGTTTCCGCAGCGCCACGCATAGCGAGCACCCCAGGTTGGGAAAGGTCGTGATTGGGGAGCAAGCTGACCTTACGCCCGCGGCCGTCGCCAAGGCGGAAGGCTTTGTCCGCCGCGGCGGCAAGCTGATTAGCACAGTGGCCTCCGGTCATTCGCCCGAGATGGCGAAGCTACTGGGAATAAAGGTCGTTCAGCGAGGCGCGGCAGATGAAGCGCACGCCATCTTGAGGGGCGACGGATCAGCGGGTGTATTTGCTCCGTGGGACAAATTGGAATTAGTTGAAGCAGAACAACTTTACCCTGCTTATCTCTCCAGCGAACATGCCGCACTGAAAGCTCAGCCGGTTAATTGGTCTCAGGCGGGTTTGCTCGATGAGCTAAATCCGGAGAAGGCCGGGTTCCCTGCCGCTACGGTGCGAAAATTGGGAAAAGGTGCAGCAGTTCATATCCCCACGAGTATCTTCGAGGTTTACTGGAAGTACGGCTATCTCGATATCTCGGCTTGGCTTAAGGAGATTATCCAGGCCTTCCAGCCATCCCCGTTCCTCCGTACCGATGCGTACTCATATGTGGAAGTGGTGCTGAGGCAAAAGCACGGCGCGCTGCTGGTCCACTTCATCAATGGAAACCCGGGGCACGACATGTCCTACGTGAAAACAGAGGATCTTTTTGTCGATGAGATTCCGTCTCTTGGTCCGATCACAAATTGGATCCGCTGCGCCGAGCAGCCACGGGGGGTTACTTGGGAACCAGGTGGCATCGCCGCGGAAACCTCGTGGGAAGACGGAGTTTTGAAGGTCGTCCTGCCGAAGTTGGAGATTCATACCTATCTGAAAGTCCAAGGATGGAGCCGGGAGGCTTGATATTTCGCGCTGCATGCTGAAACACCGGTCCGACTCCCTCGGATATGCGAATGTTGAACTTCAAGAGGTCAAGCCACCCCGAAGCTCGTTGGTCGGCTGGCGGGCCACAGACGCAACAAGGATAGAATAATGAATTTAACGGTTTTGTTCGCCATCGGCATGCTCATGATTGCTGGAGTAATGATGGCTTGCTCCGTTGTCCCGATGAAGTACGCCACCAAATGGCGTTGGGAGAATATCTGGCTGCTCTATGTCGGCTTTGCTCAGGTTGTCTTTCCCGTGATTCTCGTGGCCCTTACAGTCCCCAATGCCTGGCAGGTGTACAGGACAGCAGGCAAACCGGCTCTCGCGAGCGCGCTCCTCTTTGGACTGGGCTGGGGTGTGGGCAATGTTCTGGCGGGAATCGGATATGCCATGCTGGGTGTGGGCCTCGGATTATCAGTGAATTTAGGTTTGACGGCATCGACAGGCTCACTGGTTCCGCTCGCCGTTCTGTTCCCGACGCGGCTGGTGAGCTCATCGGCGATAGCTCTTTATGTTGGGGTTGCGACCATGCTGGGGGGACTGATCCTCAGTGCTCAAGCCGGAAGACTGCGCCAAGCCCGGCAGGCTCCCGATCAAATAACCAGTGGCGCGGATGTGAAGGCTTTCGGCAAAGGGAATGTTCGGACCGGCCTTATCGTCTGTGTGGCGGCAGGATTCCTATCGAGCATGCTGAATCTGTCATTTGCTTTTGGCGACAATGTCCGGGTGACAGCGCTCCGCATGGGCGCATCGGCTACCGGCGCGGTAAATACGCTCTGGTTGCCCATACTCATCTCGGGATTTCTACCCACTTTGATTTACTGCGCCTATCTCCTTAGCAAAAACCACAGTTGGTCAACGTTTACTGCACCTGGAGTTGCCTCTCATTGGGGCATCGCAGTTTTGATGGGTCTCCTTTTCCTGGGCGCCCTGTCACTCTATGGCATCGCCAGCGTTCGACTCGGCGCCATGGGCCCGGTGCTGGGCTTCCCAATTTTCATGTCCACAATCG
>JASHTZ010000260.1 GCA_030040295.1 Terriglobia bacterium
CTTTGTTCAGGGACTTCTTCGGTACTATGGGCCTGTCCGACTTCCCGTGTTCGTTCGTCATGGGCTTGCGTCCCTAGACTTCCCCATGCGTCCCGAGCGAATGGGGCTCGGGCGAACACGGGATCTCCCAACTTCCGTACGAGATGTGTCCCGGCGTGCCAGGGTCACAGACCGCGCAAGACTCCAGGAGAGCTCGCCCTGGCGCTCGCCCGGATGTGGCCTTCCGCATAGTGTCAATGCGTCGGCGTCTTGGAGTTTGGGGTATTTCGCGGCTCATTATCCTTGGCCCGCCGTTCCCCCTGTCAACGCTTCGTTGCTGGCCTTGCGGCCAGGCCCGCATGGCTCGGGGCCGGTGTGGCTCGTTGTGCCTTCACCGTACGACTCTTGCATTCGCTACATCTCGCCAGTATGCGGTGCTTGCGCACCGGCTGTTGGCGCTGCGACACCTGACACCCTTTTGTCACACCCTCTTGTGTGGCCGTAGATTGTGGCGTTGGCAATCTCCGCGGCTTGGCGTCTTCGCGCGAGGTGTGTTTCGGTGTCGAGCTTGCACGTACAGCTTTTCGCCGCGAGGCGGTAGAATGAATTTCGAATTTCTACTCCGGAAGAACGCCGCCCGGCACGCGGAGACGATTCATGCGTTCATGGGTTCGCACCACAATTCTCGCAGTTTTTTTCTCGGCCGCAATTCTGCCGGCCTTGCCCGGCCAGGAACCCGCCCGGCACGAGCCGCGGACGGAAGGGAGAATCATTCGGCTGTTGCAAGGTGGAGTAGCGTCGCCCGCTGCTCCCGCCGGACCGGCAAGGGTCGCGGTTGTCCATTTCACTCTCGACCGCACGCTGAGGACTCCCGTGCAGCCGATTCGCGGCCTGGACTTTGGCAGCAGCTCAGGTGTGCTTGCGGCACTGGGTGGCGACGGCTCGGTGCGCGTCTGGAGGCCGGCTGCCACGGACGATCTCGCGGACATTCCGCGCGTCGAGCACCCCAAGGGCGTCACCTGCATTGCCGTCAGCCCCGACGGCAAGTGGATCGCTGCCGGCGAATCCTTTGTCAAAGCGAAGGTTTATACCGCCAAGGTTGAGTTATTTGACGCCGCCGGATCGCAAGATGTCCGCACGCTCGCGACTCACCATTGGGAAGTTGAAAGTCTGGCGTTCAGCCGCGACGGCCGGTTCCTGGTTTCGAGCAATTGGGACCGCAAGGTCCGTGTATTCGAGTTTCCTTCGGGCAACCAGGTGCGCGAATTCGAGGCGCAATCGAAGCCGGTCTGCGTGGCCATCAGCCCGGATTCAAAGATCATCGCATCCGGCGATATGAGTCCGGCCATCACCCTGTGGGATCGTGAGAGCGGCAAGGAACTTCTGCGGATGTTGGGTCATACCGGCCGCATCTGGAGCCTGCACTTCAGCCCCGACGGCCAGAAGTTGGTTTCCGCCAGCGCCGACGGCACAATCCGCACGTGGGATGTGGCCACCGGCATGTGTCTCCTCACACTGGGCGGAAACATGGGCGCCGTGATGTCCGCCGTCTTCAGCCCCGACGGGAAATACGTTGTCTCGGGCAGCGCAGACAACACGGTGCGCTTTTGGGACGCCGCCACCGGCCAGAATCTCGAAACCTTTGGAGCTCATTCCAGCGTTTGGCAAGTGGCTTTCAGCGGCGACGGCAAATACCTCGCTGCCGGCTACGCCGACGGGACAATTAATATCTGGGAAAAACGGGAATGAACCGGGATTTTGGCGGGCGAAACGGGGAATATCAATTTCCCATGGCTTTATAGATGGCCGCGATGATGGCGTCCCCGGGCACGGGCTGGGATTGTGCATTGAGTGCCGCGAAGTTGTAATTCAATGGGTATCCCTTCTTCACCCGAATGTGAAATCCGTAATAATTGGCCAGATATACGGCGTTCTTGGCGACCTGGCTGACCTGCTTCAAGGGAATCTGGAAATTGTGAATTCCATTGTCGGCCTTGTAGATGATCATCCCGTTGCCGACGGCCATCACCCCCACACAGTAATCCTTGCCGGCCTTGCCGTGATCGTGGGCCACCCGGAAGTAAACGTATCCGGTGTGCGGCATGGGTCTGAGCGTGGGAGCCGGCTGAGGTTGGGGCGGCAGTTGGGGCTGGGGCTGTTGCGGTTGGGGCTGAGGTTGCTGCGGCTGCGGCGATGGAGAGTTGGGGCTTATTTCCTGCGGGGGGAGCTGCTTCGGCTGTGACACGATGGGCGCCTGGACCTGCTGGAGTGGGGCCGCGACGGTGACGGTACGTCCTTCTACAAGTGAGACGGTCTCCTCGTGGTCCTGATAACCGTTCAGCGAAATGCGCACGGTATGACTTCCCGGCGCGAGACGCGTCAGCTTCAGGCGCCCCTCGGGACTGGTGGTTCCCATCGGCTCATCGTCAACGTACACTTGGCTCTCGCCGGGATTTGACTCGATCATGAGGACGGGGGGAGAGGCAGGGGGCGAGGGGTGCGCGGGCGGCGTCGATAGGGCAACTGGAGCGGGCGCGAGCGATCGCAACGTGCGGATCAGGTCTTCCGTTCCTCCCGCGTCACGGATGTCCTTTTCCACTGCGGGAGTGACTTGAAAGGAGATGCCCGCCTTCCGCGCCTCGTCCGCCACCTGGCTGCTGGGCACATCACCTGTCAAAAGGTCGATGACGTCCTGCTTGGTAAGTTTCCTGGTGCTTCTTTGTGCATTCGCTTGGGGTGAAATCAGGGCAATGCCGGCTCCCATCACCAGGAGCGCGAGAAACCTGAGGGCGCGCCTCTTTCCTGATTTCAAACACATCCGCCAATGCCTCGGGGAATAGACTCGCTTTTTTATATCGCTAAGGGGAGGGCGCGTCAAGACCGCACCAGGGATCAATCCAGGCAAGCTGAAGCTGCTATTCCGCCCCGCACTTATGATTCTCATGCAGAATCGCGTTTTCGTTCTTGCAGGCTTTTATGGTTTCGTCGAGCAGGCGGCGAAATTCGGGGTTGCTGGGGTCAAGTTTCAAGCCTTGACGGTACTGGTCAATGGCTCCATCGTACTCGCCGCGGTTATAGAGAAACTGTCCCATGGTAAATATCCCTTTGATTGTCTTAGGATCAACCGTGGAAGCTGTGGTCGTTACGGCGGGCGGCAGGTTCGAGGTTGTGGAGGTGTGCCGGGGCCTTGGCGCGGGGGGGGTTGTCTGGGTGACAGGCGTGGAAACCGGCTCAGGATTCTGTACAGAAGTGGAAGTTACGGGATTCGTACTAGTTTGGGTCGCAGGCGGCTGAGTAGCGTCCTGCGTGGGAGAAGGTGCAGGATTAGGGTTTGAGATCGGCTCAGTCATCTGCACCGGCTCTGGCGATTGGTTCGTGTGGCGTGTCGCAATGTACAATCCTCCGCCCCCAATCCCAACCAGCAGCACCACCAGGCCGACCCACAATCCCCAATGGGATTCGGGAGGCTGTGGGCGCAGGGGAGGGGCCACAACCTGAGGCTGCAACTGCGGGCGGGGAACAGGCGCAGGCCTGGGTGGCTCCGCCGGCCGAACGGCTGGTGGCGGCGTAGCCACGCGGGGCGGAACGGCGATCGGCGACGTCATATGATCACTAACCTTGGGAGCCCGGTTATCGGTTGCGGGAATCAAATCATCCGGCGTCAGGACACGCGTCTTCCCCGGGCTCATCATGTCCTGGTCAATCTTGTCAATCTCTTGAATGAGCACGCGGGCGGAAGCCGGACGCAGGTCGCGATTCTTTTCCAGCAGACGCATCGTAAGGTTAGCTACGTTCTCGGGGACTTGCAGCTCCGGATGAAGGTCACGGATGGGAGCCGGGGCTTTTTGCATGTGGGCCAGCAGCATTTCCATGGTGGTGTCGGCACGGAATGGCAGGTCCGCGGTCAGCATCTGGTACATCACGATTCCAAGGGAGTAAAGGTCGGCGCGTCCGTCCAATTCATCTCCGCGCTTGCCCATGGCCTGCTCGGGCGACATGTACTGAGGCGTGCCAATCACCACGCCGGCGCCCGTCAAGGTCATTCCTGCGGCGTCGCCCATGCGCGCCTCTTTAACCTTGGCGATGCCGAAGTCAAGAACCTTCACCATTTCGCCTTCCGGTGTGTCCACCAGCGCGATGTTGTCTGGTTTAATATCGCGATGAACCATACCCAGCTTATGGGCGGCTTCCAGCGCGCTTGCGGCCTGCTTGATGATGGGCAGCACGCGTTGAAAAGGCAGCGGCCCCTCTTCGCGAATGAGCTTCTTGAGGCTCTTGCCCTCAATGAACTCCATCACGATGAAGGGACGGCCGTCCTCAGCCTCATCGATGTCGTCAACACGAACGGCGTTGGGATGTTGAAGACGGCGGGTGATGACTGCTTCGTGCTTGAATCGCTTGACGAAGAGATCGTCGCTGAGAAGTTCGGGGGCAATCACCTTGATCGCCCGCATTTCATCGAATGCCAGGTGCAGCGCTTTATAGACCGAGCCCATGCCGCCCTGACCCACCTTGGCCAAAAGGCGGTATTTTCCGCGGAGGATACTACCCTCTGTCCAGATGCCGGTTTCCTGCAGCGGCGAGCCATCGGCCGGACAAATTGCGTAATTATTTGGATAGCTCGATTGGCACGTCGGGCAAGTCTTCATGTCGCTCCCGTCGACACAATATCGGGCAGAGTATATCACGAGCGGGCAAGAATCGTACCGGCCCGGTGCGCTCACCTTCCAGATTGAGTCATGCCTTTTGCCGCCGCGTTACTGGCCACGCAGACGCCCGAAGGGGATAGGCGCGCGATACTCCCAATCCGCCGTGGCGCTGCTCTTGTACCGGTAGAGCTTGCAGACCTCGCAAACTTGCGCCACAACGTAAGGGCTTTCCTGGTCCCGCCACTGATGATGGCAGGAGCCGGCAAAAGGCTTCTTTTGCTCCGGCAACTCGAAATGTTCTATGCTCATTAGTAATATAACCTGTTTTAATATTGATAAATTTTAACACGGTTCCTTTCAGTTCTCACTCGCGGGATCAGCCCGATTCCTGCTCCGCCTCCTGCCGGCTTCCTGCCGGCTTATCGTACCGGCCCGCCAACGCCCGCCAGCGGAGCGCCATCAGGTCTAGCGTCATGTGCGTCGAGTCACGCAGATAATGCACCTTGGTGTCCGGGCTGTGATTCCAGCGCACCGGGACCTCCAAGACCGTTCCCCCCTGGCGGCGGATCAGGAAAAGTATTTCGGGATCAAAGCCGAACCTTTCGACGCGCTGGAGCTCGAATGCCCGGCGCGTGGTTTCACCCCGGAAGAGTTTGAAACCGCACTGCGTATCGCTGATGTCGAGGCCGGTGAACGTCCGAACCAGCAAGTTGAAGAATCGCCCGCCCCATTCACGAAAATGCGATTGGTGGACGCCAATCAATTCCCGCCGCAGCGCCCGCGACCCCACCACCGCGTCGGCACGAGACGAAATCATAATTTCCAAAAGTTTGGTCGCCTCCTCAATGGGAGCGGAGAGGTCAGCATCAGTAAAGAGTATAAATTCGCCACGCGCTTCAAGTACGCCGCGGCGGACCGAAAACCCTTTGCCCCGATTGCGGACGTTGCGGATGGCACGCACTCCCGGCGTCCGCTCTGCCACTTCCGCCGTGTCATCAGCCGACCCGTCATCCACAACAATGAGTTCGCTGGAAAATCCCCTGCCTCGAAGATAATTCTGGATTTCTTCCAGAGCGCGGCCGATACATCGACCCTCATTGTAAGCGGGAACCACGACGCTGAAATAAGGCCGGAGCATTGGGGAAGAATATAGCAGAAGTTGAGTTGTTCGGCCCTATTTCAATGGCCTGCGGATGCCCATCCGGAAACAACATTTCGTGTAACCCGTCACCGGGTTCATAGCATCGACCGTCAGCACTCCCAGCACTCGTCCTTACGATTGTTCGGTGAAGTACGCCAGGTAATAGGGATACGGGTTACGGGACACGGGATACGGGAATCGCGATCGGGACTCGCGCCGGGGAGAATTTGAGCTTATTAATCTGGGATACCTACCTTATCCCTTAATCCGTGTCCCGTCTCCCGTTCTTTTCACTCACCGCCTGAAAAGTGTCGCGAGCGATCAGGAGTTCCTCGTTCGTGGGAATCACCATCACGCGCACGCGGCTGCCGTCGGAGGAAATTTTGCCCTCCCTGC
>JASHTZ010000261.1 GCA_030040295.1 Terriglobia bacterium
CGGCTCAGTCTAGCACGGATGCCGTTTAGGGAACCATCCAGCCGAGCCAGTAAGCCTGCGCCAAAGCAATCAGGCAGAGCAGAAGCGCCAATAGCAGGCTGTGCCCGAGCGTGGATCGCACGATATAGCCTTCCTGACCGACCAATCCGACGGTGGTCACCCCCACAGCAATATTCTGCGGTGAGATCATCTTTCCAGTTACGGCCCCGGAGGAATTCGTCGCTGCCAACAGAATGGGGTTCACGCCGATCTGGTGCGCGGCGGCGACTTGCAGGTTTCCGAAAAGGAGATTGCTGGAAGTGTCGCTGCCGCTCAAAAAGCAGGCAATCCAGCCGAGCAATCCGCTGACCAGCGGAAAAAGTTTTCCCATCCCCGCCAGAAATGCGCCCAGAGTGTAAGCCATTCCTGAGTAGTTATAGAGAAAGGCCAGGGCCACAATCAATACAACCGTCAAAGCGGGCATGCGAAGTTGAAGCAGAGTCTTCCATCCGGATTTCATTACCATACGCGGCGAGGCGCGAAGAAACAGCGCGCTCAGCAGCAGCGCCGTCAAGCCCGCAGTTCCTGCCGCCAGAGGCTGGAAATTGAATATCGCGGCGTAAGGCTTGTTGTATAGCGTGATGAAGACCGCATTGTGCAGAAGCGGAACGGCAATGTTCTTTTGGCCGCGGGTGAACAGGTGAAGATACGACCAGGCAACAATAATCCCGGCAAGTAGCACCCAGGGAGCCCAGGCGTTGAGGGATTGCGAGAAAGTTAAACCTGCTTCGGATGAAGAAACACTTGCAATCTTTCCCTCGGCAAGAGACTTTGACGGCGACGTGGGCTTCCATACCTGAAGAAGTCCAATCACGCAGGTGGTCGAAAACATGGCGGCAACGACATCCACAACATAGGGTCCCCAATAGTTTGAGCAGGCAAATTGAGCCAGTGCGAAGCTCGCGCCTCCTGCCAACGCAATCGGCCACGTTCTTTTCAACCCCTTCCCACCGGCAACAACCCAGACCAGATACGCAGGCAAGATGAGGGAGATGAAAGGCAATTGCCGACCCACCATGGCGGAAAGCTTCATGAGGTTGAGGCCCGTCACGCCCGCGAGTGCAACCACGGGAATTCCCAAACCTCCAAACGCCACAGGGGTTGTATTGGCGATTAACGCCAGCGTGACCGATTGCCGGGCCGAAAAGCCCAAGCCCATCAGTAGGAAACCCGCGACGGCGACCGGTGAGCCGAACCCCGTCGTCCCCTCCAGCAAAGCGCCAAAGCAAAACGCCACCAGAATGGCCTGTACGCACGGATCGCCTGAAGCGTGGACGCTCATCCATCGCCGCAATAAATCGAAATTGCCGATGTCCACGCAAAGGTTGTAAATCCAGAGCGCCGCAAAGACGATCCAGAGAATCGGCCACAGGGCGAAGGCAAATCCAAACACTATACTCATGGCCGCCAGGTGCGGCGGCATGCCCCAGACAAAAATTCCCAGGAGGAGCGCCGTCCCCAAACCAAGCGCGGCGGACAGTGCTCCGCTCTTCCGCAACCCGCCCATGAAAATCAGTACGACGATGAGCGGAAATGTGGCGATTACCGCTGAAATCCCCAGGCGGTGTGCAGGCGACAGCGGCTGCGGCCAAACAAGGGCCGGGTCAAAAATCATCGCAAAAAGATTCTGCTGCCCAACGGAGCCCAAGAGGATTGTGTGCATGAATCGTCCTTGCGCGCCCAATGGTCAGATGTGCCGAAGCATCGTGAATCAGCTTTCCTTGAAGTTGTCGATCTCTGTTAATTCCCGCATGGAAAAGCCCACCAGTTCCGGTTCGACGGCGAGCGCTGCGCCGGCGCGCGCCCACACCGTTCTTCGAACGTGCAGCGCCAGGGAGACGACATCGGCCGCCGTCGCCCCGCCAAGGTTGAGCAGAACCAAGGGCTGATTTTCATTCACCTGCGCGCCGCCGATGCGATGCCCCTTGAGGCCGCAGATGTCGATCAAGAAAGCGGCGGGTATTTTGATCTGGCGGGCCGCAGGGAAGCGATTCCGAATTTCCGTTAGGCGCTCCATTTCGCGAGGAGAGAAGTTGCGACTGACTTGCTCACGCAGCGCTTCGTATTCCGGCTCGCTAATCGTGAGATTCTTGAAAAACGACCCGGCATTGCCACCTTTTTCCTCGCGCGGAAACGGAAACTTCCGGTCGCGAATGGAAATAATCGCCTGGCGAATCTCTGCAAGCGCCGGTTCTTTGATTCCGCGCTCGTCGAAATATGCTCGAACGTCGGGATAGTCAAGCACGCGGCGCGGAGTTCGCGAAAGTTTAAGCCTCATCCCCAGAATAATGTATTGCCCCCGCGCAGTTGTGTTGAAGATGCTGCGCCGATAACCGAACTCGCATTCCGCCGGCGTCAGAACCTGCTGCTTGCCCTTAGCCACTTCCAGGACCGATGCGGATTCCAGAACATCGCTGGCCTGCTGCCCATACGCACCGATGTTTTGAACGAGCGCGGCCCCCGCCTGGCCAGGGATATGCGAAAGGTTTTCGATTCCCCACAAGCCGCGCTCCACGGTGAATTTCACCACATCGTCCCACACTTCCCCCGCCAGCACATTCAGGTGGGTTTCGGGTGTATTGACGGATGGGAAAGATATGCCGCGGAAAGTTGGGTGCAGGACCACGCCGTCAAAGCCCTGGTCGCTGATCAGAACGTTGCTGCCGCTTCCCAGCACGAAATGCGGCGACGAGTGCTTTCGCGCCAGCGCGAGGCCTTTGCAAAGCTCATCAGCGGAGCCGGCTTTGACGAAAAAGCGCGCGGGGCCGCCAATCTTGAACGTTGTGTAGGGCTTGAGCGGCTCAGATTCTCGAATGATTGGCCCATTGGCGCCGGCTGGGTTGGGCATACGGCGAGATTGTAGCAGGTCAGTGGACGCGCCGCTCGTGGCCCGCCCAATATTTTTCGCGCAGAATTTTTTTCAGAATTTTTCCGGTTCCGCCTTTGGGCAACGATTCCACAATCTCCACCGACTTGGGGACCTTGAATCCCGCCAAATGCTTCCGGCAGTGGTCCGCAATCTCCGCTTCGTTCGCCTGCCGGCCCGGTCTCAGGACGATGATGGCCTTGGGAACCTCTCCCCATTGGTCGTCGGGCACGGCGATGACCGCGCACTCGAGTATTACCGGGTGGCTGTAAAGGACGCGCTCGATTTCCGCCGACGCCACGTTTTCGCCGCCCGTCAGGATCATGTCCTTGGAGCGGTCAACGATGAGGACGTATCCTTCCTCGTCAAGGGTGGCCAGGTCGCCGGTGTGGAACCAGCCGTCGCGAATGGCGGCGGCCGTGGCTTCCGGCTGCTGCCAGTAGCCTTCCATCACCACATCGCTCCGCACCACGACTTCGCCAATTTGTTTTCCGTCCGGCTCGACATCACGTCCCTCCGGTGTGACCACTCGAATTTCCACTCCCGCGAGCGCATACCCGGCGGTGGCCTTACGGCGTAGCGTTTCTTCCGCGGAATCGCCGGCCAGGTGGTGCTTGATGTGGGCGATGGTCAGGACGGGAGAAGTTTCCGTCAATCCATATCCGCCCTCGCCCGTGCAACTGGGAATCTTCTTCTCGATCTCGTCGAGCAGAGCCGTGTTGGCGGGAGCACCGCCCAACATAACTTCGTGAACGCTGCTCAATTTGTAGCGGGAAAACTCCGGATGGTTCAGCAGGGCGATGGCCATTGCCGGCACCATGTGCAGGCGCGTGACGCCTTCACGCTGCACCAATGCCAGAACGGCTGCGGGGTCAAATTTTTGCAGCATCACATGCCGGCCGCCCAGCAGCGTAATGATGTGCGGCGCGCCCCAACTGTTCACGTGAAAAAGCGGAACGGTGTAGAGATGCACATCGCGATCCGTGCCCTTCAGTCCGAGCGCCGTGTAGAAGGCATGAAGGTACAGGTTGCGATGCGTCAGCATCACGCCCTTGGGATACGCCGTCGTGCCGCTGGTGTAGAAAAGTTCAGCTACCGAGTTTTCATCAATGCCGCCCCAATCGATATCCGCAGGCTCGCACGCCGCCAGCAGCTCGTCATAATCCTCTTCGTGCGCCCAGGCCGGCTTTGCGCCGCGCAACGCGACGTAGTGCTCAACCGAATGCACCTGCGGACGCAGCGATTCCACCAGCGGAATGAATTCGGGATCGAAGCACAGAACGCGCGGTGCAGCATCGTTCAAGATGTATGCCAGTTCCTCGGGGCTGAGGCGGATGTTCATGGCCAGCAGGATGGCGCCGATCTGCGGCACGCCGTAATACGCTTCCAGCAAGCGGTGGCAGTTGAAACTCAGGTAGGCGACGCGGTCGCCCTTGCGCGCTCCCAGCCGCAAGAGTGCGGATGAGAGCCGGTCCGCGCGCTCGTTGAATTCGCGGTAGGTGAACCGGCGTTCGCCGCATACCACTCCCACTTTGCGGCCAAACAGCTTGGCCGCATGACGCTTCAGCCGGACGGGCGTGAGGGGCAGGAGCATTAAGGCGATTCCCGATTCACGCCCCGGAATATACCACAGCACGGCGGATCCGCAATCAAATCGTGGCACGGCCTTCCGAAAGTGTGAAGAAATCTACTCAAAAGAAAAAACACCTCACGCGAAGACGCCAAGGCGCAGAGGCCCGCCGGGAAAACAAAGCACTTCTGCCTTGCGGGACTTTGCGTTTTGGCGCCTTTGCGTGAGATTGTTGATTTTTTAATACCTTCTCCAGCCCTTGTCAGCGTCACGGGCAAGATGCCCGTGCCACAGGATTTTCGCGCGCCCGCTTAATTCATTCAACCTATAATGCGATGCGCCCGCGCGCGCGAGCCGCTTGCACGCGATGGTCGAGGGTGCCCTCGCGCGAGCTGAGGAGGTTTTTATGTCACATAGAAATGTTGCTTGCCGGGTGGTCTGCGCCGCACTGCTGGGCATCGGGCTTCTTGCCACCGCGAACGCGCAACAACGAAAAGACCCGGTGGATTACGTTGACCCCAACATCGGCGGAATCGGCCAACTGCTCCAGCCCACTTATCCACTGGTTTATCTACCCTACTCGATGATGCGCATCGCCCCCATCACCACGCCGGGAATCAAGGACCGATACCTTGCCGATAAAATCTATGGATTCCCTGCGGGTGGTGGAGTGGTGATGATGCCCACCAGCGGTACGGCGGAAACCGATCCGGAAAAATACGCCTCACTTTACGACCACGATTTGGAAACCGCCACGCCCTACTACTACTCGGTGCTCCTGGAGAAATACTCTATCCAGGCGGAATACACGGTCAGTGAGCGTGCGGCTTTCTTTCGCTTCGCATTCCCGGCGGATTCCCCTTCGCACATTTTGTTTTCGGTCCGAGGGCGTGGTGAATTGAAAATGGATGGCACGAAGGTCATTTCCGGTTCGCAAAACGCCATGGGCGGGCAAATTTATTTCTACGCGGAATTCAGCCAGGCTTGCACTGCTTCCCGACCCTGGACGGGCATGCAGGTGGCGCGGAATCGCAATCAGCGGAATGAATCCGGAGCAGGAATTGTCGTGGACTTTCATCCGGCAAAAGATGAGCGCATCGGCGTGCGGGTGGGCATTTCGTACATCAGCGTTGAACAGGCGCAAAGAAATTTGGCTCGCGAAATCCCCGGCGAAGATTTTGAACTTGCCAAGGCCCGCGCTCGCGCGGTGTGGAGCAAAACGTTGGGGCAAATTGCCGTCAAGGGGGGCACGGAAGAGCAGCGCACGATTTTCTACACCGCGCTCTATCGCGTCATGGAAAAACCCGTCAATCGCGCGGAGGATGATCGCTACTACAGCCCCGTTGACCATCAGGTGCATTCCGCAGGCGGACGGGGATTTTATCCGGCGTCGGGCAGCCTGTGGGGAAGCTATCGGTCGCAGCACCCTCTGCAATTACTGCTCGACCCTCAGAGGCAGGTGGATTTTGTGCGCTCGTTCCTGGATATCTCCG
>JASHTZ010000262.1 GCA_030040295.1 Terriglobia bacterium
AGTCTCTGTCCTTTGCTCCAGAAAAACACGTTGTGGACGTTTGGAATTTCTGGGCGAAGGAAAAAGTAGAACCCGCCAAGGCTGAACCCGACCTCCTGCCGACCAAAGCGAATTCGATATAACCTGCCGTCCCCTGTCTAATCTGTTGGGAGATCCCCCGGCTCTGCCGGGGTGGCAGCCTGAGTTTTACAGTTCCGGGAGTCGGCAAGTCGTGGGGATTTGTCGTTTCGAATGGACCCCTCACCCCAACTCCCCTCCCCCTCTTCCCTCTCCCCGGGGAGAGGGAAGAGGGGAGAAGGGGTGATCGGGTGAGGGGTTTGTTGGCGGTGGCGATCAGGCCCCTTTGAGGGGCCAGCCACCGGAAAGCCTCCGGCTCTGCCGGAGGATGATTACTCTCCCAGCTCATTTTTGTATTTCTTCAGGAGCTTGCTGATGGGCCGGACAGGTTCATGCTTCCGGGCGTCGCAGATCAAGTTCAGTGCCTCGTCTTCGCTCAACGGACGCTTCCTATACGGTTTCCTTGCGCGGTCCATGACGGCGCTGATGCCGGGGGCATTCTGCAATTGCACAATGTGTTGTAAAGGATAAAGATGCTCATCAAGCCGGCTTACGGGATTCTTCATCAGTTTCCGGCGCGCTGTCGAGTTGTTGCGCAGTCTCTTCATACTTGGAAGTTTAGCTGAAAGCCTGTTTTTGCTCAACCCTCAGTTTCGAGAGAGGACACAACTATTCTCCCGCGAGCCACCGATAAATCGCCTCGGTCACCAAATCCAGCGTCGCCTGGCCGGAGTCGTTCAGCAGATAGAGATTATTGGTCATCACCGAAAAAACCACTCGCCGTCCCGAAGGCAGGTCCATATATCCGGAGAGTGTGTCGACGTGCTTCACGGAGCCGGTCTTGGCGTGAATCTTTTCCTTCATTTCAACCCTGGTGAAGCGGTGGATCAAAGTGCCGTCAACTCCGGCAATGGGCAGGGAATCGAAATAAGCCTGGAAGTTCGGCGAGTTCGCCATGTAGACGAGCAACTTGACGGCGGCATCCGGCGCCACCAGGTCCTCGCGGGAGAGGCCGGAGCCGTCGGAGATATAAGTTTCGTCGGGTGGAATTCCGGCCTGCTGCTGGAGGAACGCATTCAGCGCGGCAAGCCCGCCGGCCAGGCTGCCACGATGGTTCACCTCGCGCCCCAAGGTGCGCAGGAGCATCTCCGCGTGCAGGTTCTCGCTTTCCTTATTGACCACTTTAATCGCCTCGCGCAATGGGGGTGAGGCATGGTCCGCCAGAACCACGCGCGCGGGCTGGGGGGCGGCGGGATTGGGCGATGAAGCGGCCTCCCAGCGCATGGAATGGCGGACCTCGACGGGGCAATCCGCAACGATTCCACGCGCGCGGAGTGCGGCGCGGAGCAACTCTCCCACAAGTTCAGGAGGATTGTAGATAGCTACGGTTTCAATGTTCTCGCTGCCATCGAGCGGAACTTGGCCCCAAAGATCCAGCTCCATCGTTCCAGGCCGGCGCTCGAGAGAGTAATGCTGTTCGGTGCCTTTTTCGCCCGTCCGGATGTAATTGCGAAGCAGATAGTAATCCGCAACGGGTTCAAGCAGCGCCGGCGCCTCGTCCCCTGGTTTTTGGCCCGGCTTGATGCGCAGCGTCAGCAGATTGTCATTGAATGCCAGCGCGGTAACGGGCGCACCGTAGCCCCACTCGAGATCATCGGCCGCCCAGTTGGGGGCGAAGGGTTCCCAGACAAAGTAACTGTCATCGGCGACGATTTTGCGCACCACCTGGCGCACCCCGCGGGCCTTCACCTGGTCGGCGAGCTGCTGAATGAATGTGTCGGGAGCTTGCCCGGGCGCGTTGTAAATATAAGGGAAGGTGCGCGGGCCAAGGTTCGGGTCGCCGCGGCCGACCAGATAAAGGTCCCAGACGCGCCCTTCGGCGTCCGGAGCGGCATCGCTTTCCGCCGTGGTGTGAAAGGTGTAGTCCGGGCCGAGCTTTTCAAGCGCCGCGGCGGTGGTGAACATCTTCATGTTGGAGGCGGGAATGAACAGGTGGTCCGCATCGCGCGCGTAAAGGATTTTTTGGCTTTTGAGGTCAACAACCTCGATGCCCCAGGAAGCGTGTTGCGCGTCGTTTTCGAGGAAGATGTTGTTGATTTGCTTGTCGAGCGCTGCGGTTTTGATGGTTGGCCGAGTCGCCGGGGCGGCAGAGACGGCCACCAGGCCGAGAAGGATCAAAAGTAAATGAGTAACCGGATTTACTCGCAATTGTTTATCGCGGGTGAGGGCGCCCGCGCTACAGCCGGCCAAATTCACTTCGCCCCCAGCATCTGAGCCACTTCCTTGGCGTAGTAGGTGAGAATGATGTCCGCGCCGGCGCGAGTGATGGACGTCAAGGTCTCCAGAATGGTTCGCTCACGATCGACCCAGCCATTGCGCGCGGCGGCCTCGATGAGAGCATACTCGCCGCTCACCTGGTATGCGGCGATGGGGACATCGAATTCGCGGCGAGCGAGCGAAATAATGTCGAGGTAAGGAAGCGCGGGCTTCACCATGATGATGTCCGCGCCTTCTTCCAAATCGAGTGCGATCTCGCGGATCGCCTCACGCTGATTCGCGGGGTCCATTTGATAGGATTTGCGGTCGCCGAACTTGGGCGCGGAATCGGCCGCTTCGCGGAAAGGTCCGTAGAAGGCGGAGGCATACTTCGCGGCGTAGGCGAGAATGGGAATTTGCGCGTGGCCGTGCGCATCCAGTTCCTTGCGGATCGCGCCCACGCGGCCATCCATCATGTCGGAGGGCGCAACGATGTCGGCGCCCGCTTCCACCTGAGTCAGAGCGGTTTTGGCGAGGAGCGGCAGGGTGGAATCGTTGTCTACTTCACCGTCTTTGATCAATCCGCAATGGCCGTGGCTGGTGTATTCATCCAAACAAACATCGCAGATGACAATGAGCCTGGGCAGAGCCTTCTTCACGGCGCGTACGGCTCGCTGCACGATGCCGTTGGGGTCATAGGCGCCCGAGCCCACTTCGTCCTTGGTTTCAGGAATACCGAATAGAATGATGGCGGGAACGCCCAGGTCAGCGGCACTGCGGCATTCTTCCACCAGCCTGTCGAGCGACCAACGGAAGGTCCCGGGCATGGAGTGAATTTCGCTCTTCACCTGCGAACCCGGGCAGACAAAAAGCGGATAGATTAGGGAGCGAACGCTGAGCCGGGTCTCGGCAACGAATCCACGAAGTGCCTCCGTGCGGCGCAAGCGGCGAGGGCGGTGGATGGGGTAGGGCATGGTATTTTCTGCCGCGGCACATTGTAGCGCGGGTGTCCTCACGCGCGAAGGGTCGCGCCAATCCCTTGTGCCCGCGCAACGCGGGTGGAGACACGCGCGCTACAGCAGGGACTGGCGTCAATACATTGTGGTATTCATCGCCAAGCGTTCCCGGGGCCGCAGATTTCCGAATGTTCCGACGTTCGCAAGCGCCAGGGACACTCTCCACTGGCTTTCCACGCGCAGCGGGCCCAGGTTGTAATACTGGTATTCAACGTTGATCGCAAAGCAACCAAAATTATAGCTGAGCTGGGTGGTTTGGTGCTGGAATAACTTTCGCTGGAGGTTGTAATCAATTCCAAACGCGCCGCTGAAGCCCTTGCGATTGGGGTCGGCGTAGGTCACCACTGAGTCGAGCATGTTGTAGGCGGTTAAGGGCGGCAGCGAGCCGGTGGGCAGATAGACGTTCGAGGAATTCAGCCCCAGGTAAGACGAATGGTTGATGAAGAAATCGGAAAACGAAACGCCCAGCAAGCCGCTGTGAACGTTGGAGGTGAGCCCGGCGTCCACCACGCCTCCCGCGCCGCTGGGACTCATATCGGCGCGAACCTCTGTGTCATAACTTGAGAAGGGAGCGAACTTGATTACGGAATCGATGGGTGAAAATTTCTGCCCGTATTCATAGGCAAAGCCGGTGAGATCGATGGTAGAAGCGAAAACGTTCGTCTGGCCGGGCACCAGGGCGCCGCCGAAGGTGGGGTCGAAGTAATACTTTTGCGAGATCCGCCAGGAGAAGATATCGTTGGCCTGCGGGGTGTTGCCGGAGCCGTCGGGCGCGTCCTTGTGGGCCAGAATGCTGTTGGTGAGGGAATATTCCACCTCGTTGGTATCGGTGAAGATGTCCATGGCGTCAAAACGGATGATGTCCGCAATATCCTGCGGGTCGCGCGCCCGCACAAGGTGGTATTGAATGTCGGGCTCAATCACGTGCTTCAGGCGGTAGCCGAAATAATCCTTGGCGAAAACTTTTTCAAGTGAAGGGGGGCGCACATCCAGGCCAATCTCGGCGAGCAGGCGGTCAAACGAAGCGTGATTGGGCAGCAGGCTGATGCCGTACTCGGTGGCACGGAATCCCAGCATGGGCGTGAAAGTGAAGTGCCAGAACTCCTTGGGCCGCAGAAGGAACTGGGGGTGAAAGTCCAGGCGGTCACTCATGAAGGGCAAGTTCAGGCCCGGCTGGGTGCGACCCACGGCGTCCGCGGAGGTTTCAAAGGAATAGTAGAAGGGTGAGTTGCTAACCTCCCGGTCCTCGCCGGAGAACTCAAAGCTCGGCAGGTGGCGGATAATGACGGCGTTGCCGGGAACCGTCTGTGTGGAAAGAAAGTTCTCGTATCGCTCGGTGTTGAAATTGAAGCTGTAGGCGTCCCAATTCTTGCTGATGAATCCGGACTGAACGGCTTCGGAACTGACGGCTTCGGTGTAATTGGGCGACCAAGTCAATCGAAACGCCATGGTGTTTACGTAGTCCACGCTGGCAACGGCGCGGAAGCCATCGCCGATGTCCTCATCTTTTCCGAAGGCGTAGATGCTCTCCCCCGGCGCACGGAGAGACGTGACCGAATACTTGTCGTTCACGCCGAAATAGTTGACGGTGAAGTCGGCGTTCTCGCTGGGCTTGGCGCGGAACTCTCCGAGCTCGGCCAGCCCGCGCTTGCTGTAATCCTCGAGTCCCAGCTTCAGGTCCATGCTGGGGTTGATGGCCCAGAAGAAACCGCCGCCGACAATGTAGCCCTTCTGCGTGGAGTTGCCGAGATTAGGAAGCAAAAAGCCGGTGTGCCGGGGCTTGCGGGCAATCGAATCCGCCAAGACGGGAAAGTAGAAGATCGGCACACCGAAGAGCCGGAACACCGCGTCGTGGGCCACCATTTTGTCATCCACGATCACGTGTGCTTTCCGCGCCGAGACCAGCCAGCCTCTCTTCGCGCAATCGCAAGTGGTCATGCTGCCGTCTTCCACCGTGTAGGTATCCTCGTCCTCGCGGTCCACCTTCTTACCCCAGATGTAAAACGGATTTCCGGTCCTCAAAACACGCGGGCCGGGGGTTCCCTGCGGATGCACGTATCCCGTTGCGTTGGTGAACCACCCCTTCTGGGTGTTAAGGTTGTAGTGAACCTCTTCGGCCGCCAGGTGGCTTCGGGGATCGTCAAAGATCACGTGGCCACGCGCGATGATTTCGCCGGAATCGTCGTCGTAGGAAGCTTCGTCGGCGGTCATGCGCATGTCTTCGAAGGAAATCTGCACGTGCCCGCGCAGGCGGTAAACGTCCTGGTCCTTCTCCTCGGAGTCGGCGCGGATGGGAACCTCTTTGCCCTTGAAGCGGGCAATCGAGAGGGCAAAGCCGCTCTTCTCCGCAGGTCCCGCTACCTGGTTGGCGTAAAGAACCGGCTGAAGGGCCAGGAGAATGGCGAGTGCGGTTACGAATCGCCGGATGAGGGAATAAGCGAAGGGGCTAAGGTCATCCATGAGCGCGCAGAATGGTCATTCTACTCGAAAGCACTTTGTTCTTCCGAGCGATTTTGCTAAGATGCCAATGAAAAGGGAATTGCTGCCTGGAGGAATCGGAACCCTCAGTGAAGTGCCCCAAATGCGGGTTTGTCAGCTACGCGGGACTTGAGAAATGCAAGAAGTGCGGCTACATCTTTGCGAAAGCCGCGCCACAAGCGCCTGCGTCCGCGGCCGGTTCATCACCTCTACCGGAAGCTCGCACGATTCCACGCCCTCCCCCGGAACGACAGCCGACACACCTAGTGAAGACTCTCGGCACCGAACTGGAATTGCCTGCTCAGCCCGAGCCGCCCCCCGTGGTGTCCACTGAGTCGATCGATGATGAGCGGGCCGCGGGTGCTGATGCCATTCAACTCGACCTGGCGAAGGCAGAGGAAACGGCCGATGGAGGGTCCTCCCAGCCTTGGAGAGAAGAGTTATCGAATCGAGTTGAAAAATTCCGCCAGCGCCGGGCGCGCCTCCAACCTGAAAGCGAAGACGAACGCAATCTGGAATTGGATTTCGGCGAGCTCAACAAGCCTGAGCCCAACAAGCTTGAGGAGGACCCCTTTCTCGCAGGCCCTGTAGGCGCTTCCCAGGATCAAGCTGCGACCGCGGAATTGGAATTAGGCGATCCTGCGATGACCATTCGAGAGGAGAGTCCGCTCGGTGAGACGCTGTCGATGGATACGCCAGCGGAATGGGAGAGGCAAAAAGAAGGAGCTTCTGCCGAGCAGGAAGACCAGATGTCCTGGGGCGAGCCACAGGCCCAGGACTCGCCCATGGAAATTCTTGTGGGGGCGCCCGCGAAACCCGTGCCGGACGATGAGGCAGGTGGCATTCTTGTGGCGTCATTAAGCAGGCGCTTCCTGGCGGGCTTGACTGACGCCTTGGTGCTGATGCTGGGGGCCGCGGTGTTCGGCGTGATCTTCTGGCGATTTTGCGGGCGGCTGGAGCTGTTGCCGCTGAATGTTGCGGTCTTGGTATTCATCGCCGGGCTCATGATTTTCGGCTATTTTGCGGTGTTTACTGCCTTGGTGTCCGCAACGCCCGGACTTTTGTGGGTGGGATGTGAAGTCTGCAATCTGCACGGCCTCCGCCCGAGCACTCAGGAGTCCTTGTGGCGCGCCCTCGGCGTTCTGGTTTCGCTTTCGGCCTTGATGTTGGGGTTTGTCTGGGCGTGCGTGGATAGCGAGAGCCTGACTTGGCACGACCGCATGTCTGGAACGGTGATTACCGAGCCGCGGCGCATGGCGGAGCTGGCTAGGCTGAATGCGGAGCTTTCAGGAGGTTCTTAACAAACCACACCAGCCCCCGTCCCACTCCCTCTCTCTTTTGTGCATCCAACCAAAGTGGCGTGTTATACTTCCAAATATCAGGGTGAACTGACCCTCGAGAAGGAGCTGTTCCAGCATGACAAACCGCATGCGAGCCATTTTAATTTCCGTTTCCCTCCTGCTGATGTCCTACGTCGTGGTCGGCGCGCTGCTGGGGAAAGGTGAAAGCACCTCCGAGGCGACTTACCGCGACCTGGGTGTTTACAGCGAA
>JASHTZ010000263.1 GCA_030040295.1 Terriglobia bacterium
AGGGTCGTTTGGGGCGTCCGGTTCGCATCTTAGCCTCCTACATCTTCGATGCCCGACGCCTCGATTTAGTTCACTTATTTCTGGGACGGCACACTAGTGTCCTGAGTCAGAAGTTCGCTTAAGAACTCAGCCTGCGAAGCGGGCGCCAGATCGTAGCCCACGGCGCAAGCCGTGGGTTTCAGGTGCCACCCTCTCCCCCGACCCCTCTCCCGCCCTGCGGGAGAGGGGAGCCGAAGGCGGGGTGAGGGCTCTCCGCCCCAGGGCTTGCGCCCTGGGCTACGATATTTCGCCCCGGCGGGGCTGAAAGCTTGCATTATCCCCAGGGCAACATATGAAGCGAACTTCTGACACGGGACATCTAGTGCCATTCCACATACTGCTCGTCGGTCACTTCCTGTCCCGTCGCCTTTCTGGGGACTGCACCTCCGGCAGCGCGCAGGAAGTTAATGATTTGCCAGTGGTGAATCTCGCTCATACGCTTTTCCTGAGGTGGCATGGCCTCGTTCCCCAGGTTGAGAATCTTGAAGAGCTCGCCGTCCGTACGCTTCTGCAGCGTGGCAGGCTTTGTGAAATCAGGGAGCGTGACGTTCATCTCTTTTGCTACCTCGCCTTTGCCGTCGCCGGTCGCACCGTGACACATGGCGCATTGAGACGCGAAAAGCTTCCTACCCCTTTCGACCGAAGCATCCGTAAACGGCAAGGGATTCTTGCGAGCTTTGTCCTCCTCGCTGATCTCATAATGAGGATTGGACATTACTGAACCCGCGGCTGCCGGGGGAGGGTTTGCCACCGGCTTTTGTTCCTGTTGCGCAAGCCCGAAGGCGGCCGCGGCAAGGATCAACGCTCCAACAGAGTAAATGTTGCGCATGGCGGGCTCCTTTCGCACATCCCGGAGGCGCCGTGCAGCTCTAATGAACCGTTCCCGCGCGGTCGCCTTGATAGCTCCAATTTCACTCTCATGGGAACCAGGTGCAGTGAGAGAGGTCACGGACTTATGTGATCGATGTCACAATTTACATTGACCCCCGTCACTGCCTCGGTAGAAGCCCACCCTTAGACTCAGAGTGTAGTGGCGCCCGGCTAGCCAGAGGGCAGCCAGGAGAGGAGTGGTTCATGGTGGAGGGAAGGTTACGTTTATCAACCGCAGAGGGGACGCGTCGTCAGTTCGTGGCCGAAAGTGGCTCAGGTCATGCCCTGGTTCTCGATGATGCCGAAGGCGGGACGGCTCCCAAGCCGATCGAGCTTGCGCTGCTGGCTTTGGGCGGGTGCACCGCATTCGACGTCATCAGTATCCTGCGCAAAAAACGCCAGCAAGTGACGGGTTACGAAATCGAGCTTCTGGCCGAGCAGCGGGACGAGCCACCCAACTATTTTACGCACATCGAGATCCGGCACAAATTGCGGGGCGCGGTAGACCCCGAGGCAGTCAAGCAGGCCATCGAACTGTCGGAGACCAAGTACTGTTCGGTGGGAGCGATGATTTCGAAAACGGCAAGAATCGAGTCGACCTTCGAGATTGCCACAGAGGCCGTGATGAGTCGTGCGGCTTAAGTGTTCCTACATGATAGCGTTCATCTAACCCGCGTGGATGAAGCGCATCGCGGGAGATGGCTGCCGGCCAGCAGAAGGGTGCTGTGGCAGTGGTGGTTAGGTGTTTGGTCCAATAGAGAGGGTCTAATTCGAGGATCCGGCAGTAAGAGACGTCGGATGAAAGGCAAAACCGCTGTAGGTCAAGTTGCCCGGACATCTGGCGGTTTGACCTGCACCGCCCGCGCATCTTCAAGAATCTTGATCATGCGGCGCAACCAGTTCTTGAGCACCTCTTCTTTAGCGTCCTGAGTCTCGTTTCGCTCCAGGTAGTCAATGGTTTCGCCCTCGGGAGTGAGTGGAATGTAATGGCATGGGACTTTCTCCGAACGGCGCTCCGGTGGCACTAAGGCTGTGAGCAGGCATTCATCACACGGGCGGGTGCGGTTGGGATCCCCAAAATTGAGGCAGGTCAACGAATCTTGAAATATTGACGTGGGTAGCCAGGGTGTGCGGACCGAGCGTCCATAGCCACCGCTTTCGATAAAGTCCAACTCGAACTTCAGTACCTCAAGAACGTCTCGATCATCTGTGGGCATGGTTTAGCCTCCCCAACTCAATTTGTCAGTCAAATCTTGCCCCCTCCGCGGTCGCACTGCCGTGACCGGGATCACTGTGGATTGTGATGGCCGTCACTGAATCATTTGGAGGGTTCGACGAGAATCACAATCGTAGGATGGAGGCGGGGTTCACGGTGAGCATCGAGCACTGGCACCTTGCCCCCGGAGACAGATGGGAACGAAATCAAGCGTTGCGAGCACTGCAAAGTTTTGGGTCGTGATTATCCGATGAATACGGCGACATACATACCGCGACTCATCTTTTGGGAGGTGACAAAGGGTTGCAACCTGCGCTGCATCCATTGTCGCGCCACCGCTACTGAACTCTCATCACCTAACGACCTGCCTACGCCCATAGCCCTGAACATAATAAAGCAAGTCTCTCAGTTATCCTCACCAATCCTAGTTCTTAGCGGTGGCGAACCTCTTTTTCGCAAGGACATTTTCGATTTGGCCGGCTACGCGCGTGATTGCGGATTGCGCGTGGCCTTGGCGACGAATGGAACTCTGGTGGACAAGGAAATTGCCCGCCGAGTCGTGGAATCGGGCGTACGCCGCGTTTCCATCAGCCTGGACGGCGCCGATGCCGCTACGCATGACGCCTTTCGCGGAATCCCTGGAGCGTTTGAGGGCGCCGTGCGCGGCCTGCGGAACCTGAAAGAGCTGGGCATGTCGGTGCAGATCAATATGACCATTGCGCGCCACAACGCCCACCAGCTTCCCAAAGTGCTGGATCTTGCCCGCGAGTTGGGCGCTGACGCGCTCCACACTTTCCTGCTGGTTCCAGTGGGCTGCGGTGTGGACATCGCGGAAGAGCAGATGGTGCCCGCAGACGAGTACGAAAAGATTCTGAACTGGTTTTACGACCGCGCGCGGGAAGGCGGTATCGAGTTGAAGGCCACCTGTGCGCCGCACTATTTCCGAGTCGCCCGCCAGCGCCGGGCGGCGGAGCGGCGTGCGGCCACCGTGCCGCAAGTGTCTCACCGGAGTGAAGCGCACAAGATTGGTCCGACGGAAATGACTATGCCTGGCTCAACGGGGATCGCCCTTCGCCCCTCCGCCCATCCTGCCGGGCCGGGCCACCCTGACGGGATGAACGCCACAACCAAGGGCTGCTTGGCCGGCACGGGAGTCGCGTTCATTTCCTATCAGGGGGAAGTTTATCCCTGTGGTTACCTGCCGGTTCTGGCCGGGAATCTCCACCGGCAGAACTGGGCCGAAATTTGGGAAAACGCTCCGGTGTTCCAGCAGCTTCGCGACACGGGCAACCTGAAAGGCAAATGCGGGTACTGCGAATTCCGCAACATCTGCATGGGCTGCCGTGCGCGGGCGTTCGCCGCCAGCGGGGATTACCTGAGCGAGGAGCCATTCTGCGTATATCAGCCCCGCACCAGGGATGCGGCCGACAGCTACAAGAAGGAGGAGGCCTGTGCTTCAATTCACTGATCTGGTGCGCGGCGGGGAAGCGGTTCGGGACATCAAGCAGCGCTTTCCGGAAACGGTAGCGGTGTTTGAAGCATTTCACCTGCGCCCTTCGTGCGATGAGTGCTCAATTGAAATGGCTGCGCGCAAGGCGGGGGCTTCTTTCGAGGACTTGCTTGTCGAGGTCAACAAGGTCATTTACAAGAGCCGGGGCGTTACCACCCGGCCGTTGTGCGGATGAATTGAGATGGCCAGCACGATTCCAATTCCGGGCCTGCTGACGCGCTCGCGCAAGCGATCGTTCCTGCTTCCGCGCGAGCATGGAGCTTGGGGGATGCTCCTGGTCCCGCTAGTTACTGGTGCGGTCGCCGGTCAGCCCAACGGCGAGCAGGCCCTAAAAGTCCTTTTATTCGCGATGGCGGTGGTCGGCCTTTTTTGCCTGCGGACCCCGCTTGAAGCAGAGCTGGGAATTTCCGCAATGCGCCCACAGGGTGATGCCGAGCGGAGGCTTATTCACTTGACGATTTGCTCCTATGCGGCTCTAGCCGCTTCGGCCCTGGTGGTTCTGCTCATTTGGGCGCATGCATACGGGCTGCTTCTGGTGGGGACGGCCGCCGCCATCGCATTCATGATTCAAGTATGGCTCCGAAGGCTCGGCCGGGAGACGCGGCTTAACTCTCAATTGGCGGGTGCGATTGCGTTGAGCTCGACGGCGGCAGGGGCTTATTATCTTGCTTCCGGTCGGTTGGGAGCGACGGCCGCAATTCTCTGGTTCCTCAATTGGCTCTTCGCCGCCGACCAGATCCATTTTGTGCAATTGCGAATTCACTCCGCGCGGGCGGTGTCGGCAGAAGACAGAATCCGCAAGGGAAAATCCTACCTGATTCACCAGGCCGTCTCACTTGTCGTTTTGGGATTGATTTGGCGGGCGGATTGGGCTCCCGGACTGGTTCTGGCAGGATTTGTCCCGCTGTTCGCCCGCGGATGGGCGTGGTTCCTCGAATCGCCCAGTCCTCTTCAGGTCCATCGCCTGGGTCTGAGTGAGTTGATCTATGCCATCGTTTTCGGGGCTTGTTTCATTATTGCGTATAGTGTCCCACTCCTTCACGGCCAAATCTGATGCCTGCCGAATTGCTCATATATCCTTTCGAGTGATGTGGAGCTTACGCATCTTTGCATTTAGCGTTGTGCGCTTGAGACCAAGCCGTTCGGCAGCTCCATTAGGACCTGCAATGACACCGTTGGCTTCCCGTAGCGCATGGAGTATGTGTTCGCGTTCCGCATCTGCAAGTGTGGAACCCCCAGTTGCCGGTTCCTCGGAATCTTCAGCGGATGTGAGTTCAGAGATTGGAACTCGAAGAACCGGGCCGGGAGACAAGATTACGGCCCGCTCAATAAAATTCTCCAGTTCACGAACGTTACCTGGCCAGTGCCACTTCACGAGCGCTCTCATTGCTTCGGGAGGAATCGTCTCAATCTTTCTCTTCATCCGGCGCGCATGTTTGTCAACAAAATGGCGGATTAAGAGAGGAACGTCCCCGGTCCGTTCGCGGAGAGGAGCGAGATGTACCGGGAATACCTTCAATCGATAATACAAGTCGCTTCGAAACTGCGAATCCTTTACCATTTTGGCCAAATCCCGGTTCGTGGCTGCAATAAGACGAACATCCACCGGAATTGTTCGTGTGCTTCCCAATCGCTCAAATTCCTTCTCCTGAAGCGCCCGCAGAAGCTTGGGCTGTAGTTCGAGGGGAATGTCTCCGACTTCATCCAAAAACAGGGTGCCGCGATGAGCAAGTTCCAGGCGGCCGATTTTCTGCGAAATGGCGCCGGTAAACGCGCCCTTTTCGTGGCCGAAAAGTTCGCTCTCCAGCAAACCGCTCGGAATCGCTGCACAGTTTAACTTTACAAAGGTTCGCTCGCGTCGTTCGCTCAACTGATGGATCGCGCGAGCTATCAGTTCTTTTCCGGTGCCGGTCTCACCCAATATCAGGACAGTTGCATTGGTCGGGGCCACGGTCTCAACTTGTTTCAGCGCTCGCTTTAGCACCGGACTCTCGCCGACTAGCCCCTCGAAATTATATTCTGTTCGAATTTCGTCTTCGAGATACCTTTTCTCTTCAGCAAGGCGTTCATTGAGTCCACTAATCTGATTGAAAGCCTCAGCGTTGTCGATGGCCAGAGCGATCTGATTCGCGACCTGGCTGAGTAGGTTCAAATCGGCACGGGCCAAACCTTCGTCTTTGACGCTTCCTACGCCCAGGACTCCGAGGGGACGACCGTGACTGATGAGCGGAAGCCAGCAACCCGATTTTATACCCGCCTTTGCCAAGAGTTGCCGCGCGTGCTTTGTAAACCGACTGTCGTCTAAATGTTCGACCAAAACCGGTTGTCGGCTGGTAAAACACACTCCTGCCGGCGTCCCGTCGAGCGTGATCAGATCGTCTTCAGCATTCAAGTCCAACCCTGCTGGAAAATTCAATGGGTGGAGGCGCAGTCTTTGGGCGTCAGAATCGTAAAGCGCCAAGCTTGCGTAATCATGCCGTGTCACTTGATTGAGACTTGCCGTAACTGCCACTAATAATTTGCCGATGTCCAGATTCGAGAGAAGAACGTTTGTGATCTCAAGAAGCAGGGCTTCTTCGGCGCGCTTTCTGGTGGTGAAGTCGCGGGTAATTTTGAAATAGCCGAGAAGTTTCCCGGCACTGTCGCGTAGCGCGGTAATCACGATGTTGGCCCAAAACTGTGAACCGTCCTTGCGGACTCGCCAGCCTTCATCTTCGTAGCGTCCGGTCTCTGCCGCTATCTTCAGCCCTTGGTCCGGCTTACCGCGCTTGATATCTTCGGGGAGATAGAAACAGGAAAAATGCCGCCCTATAATCTCTCCCGGTTGGTAGCCCTTAATTTTCATCGCAGCGGGATTCCAACTGGTAACCAAGCCATCGACACCGAGGGTGAAGATAGCATAATCCTGCACGGTCTCTATGATTGACCGCAAGCCCGCTTCACTCTGACGAAGCGCATCTTCTGCCTCTTTGCGTGCCGTGATATCTCGAACCACGGCGATGACCAGAGGTCCCTCGCTGGTCTCAACGGGACTCAACATGATATCGACCGGAAATTCGGTGCCGTCCTTGCGGCGTCCCCACAGATCGAGTCCCACGCCCATGGCGCGCAGGTGCGGGTCACGTTGATAACTCTTCCGTTGGCCAACGTGGGCGGGGCGAAGACGCTCTGGGACTAAGATTTCGACAGTCTTGCCCAAGAGTTCATCTCGGGAATAACCGAAGAGCTTCTCCGTCTGCGGATTGGCGTTGAGGATTTCGCCTTTCGAATTCGCCAATAAAACAGCATCCGGCAAGGATGCGTACAAAGCGGAAAGCAACTCCGGTTGAAGTAATTTGTCGACAAATCGCGTGGAATCTAGCACCGTTAACACATCCTCCGCAGGAGGCAGGGCACATCCAAAGTTTTTAGCCCGAGACTCCACAATGCTACGCATGTAGTCAAGTGTCCGCAAGTGAGATTTAACGCGGATTCATCTAATATTTCGAACCCTTGACCGATGCTCGGATGAAGCTTGGCACCTCGTATTCTCTCCGACTGCGTAGCGGACGAGTCCCATGCGGGAAGTTCGCTTCATATGTTGCCCTGGGGATAATGCAAGCTTTCAGCCCCGCCGGGGCGAAATATCGTAGCCCAGGGCGCAAGCCCTGGGGCGGCGAGCCCTCACCCCGCCTTCGGCTCCCCTCTCCCGCAGGGCGGGAGAGGGGTCGGGGGAGAGGGGGGCACCTGAAACCCACGGCTTGCGCCGTGGGCTACGATCTGGCGCCCGCTTCGCAGGCTGAGTTCTTAAGCGAACTTCTGACTCAGGACACTAGAGCGTTTTCAGTTCAAGTGTTTACAGTTTAGAAGCCTCTGAATGGCTCTTTCTTTGAGAAAAAACCGTCTTGTACGATGTCAATCTGTTAACAAGTCGACCGAAAACGCTCTAACGTGTTTTTCAGTGACTTAGAGCATTTTCAATTTAAGTGTTTACATATCCGCATGAGTTGAAGTAGTTGGTGCACTCG
>JASHTZ010000264.1 GCA_030040295.1 Terriglobia bacterium
CGGCTGTCGGTGAAATCCGCCACCTCGCAGCCTTGCCACTCCAGATGTGACTTGAGAAGTTCCAGGATTTCGGATTCGTCGTCCACGGCCATGATTCGGAGTTTCACGTCATTCCTCCTCGGGCAGGGAGAGGTTCAGGGACTCCTTCAACAGAAGTCCTTTTTACAGGTTGTGAAAGGGCGAGTATACCACGGCCCGCGGCGAGGGTGGGAGGCCGTTTTGCGGCATGAGGGTTCCAACTCGTAGCGCGGCTGTCCTACCCGCGTAACTGTCGCGGGTGGGGACACCCGCGCTACAGAACTCAAACTGAGACACTAGCTTGCAGCAATTCGAGTCTCTTCAAGCCTCTGGCGAAACGCGAATGATGGCCTTCACCACGCCGTCGCGGCGCGCGGTGACCAGGTCAAATGCCCGGGCCGTTTCCTGAAAAGGAAAATGGTGGGTGACGAGCGGCCGGACGTTCGCTCGCCCGCTGGCGATCAACTCGATGGCGCGCTCCACGCAGTGGTTCTGGCGGCGTACATTCAGGATGCGCAATTCGTTCCGGCGCAGCATGTTCATGCTGAAGCTCACACGATCCACTTCCGGAATGCCGATCACCAGCAGGGTGCCGCCGGGCTTCAGAAGTTGCACGCTCTGGTCGAGCGCGTCCTGCTCGCCCGCGCATTCAAACACGGCGTCCATGCCCAGGGGTTCGAGGCGCTGGACGGCGGCCACAACGTCTTCGCGCTGCGGATTGCCGGCCCAGGCGGCGCCGCAGGCGCGCGCCACGGTCAGGCGAGCGTCCACCAGATCTGTGGCGTAAACCACGGCGTCCGTCAGCGCGCGAATGGCTACCAGCGTACACAGCCCGATGGGTCCTGAGCCCACCACGGCCACGCGCGCGCCGGGGCGGAGTTGGGCCATCTGCACCGCGTAGACGGCGATGGAGAGCGGCTCAACGAGCGCCACCTCATCGTCGTTCAGGGAATCGGGAACCGGGCTGCAACACGCCGCGGGCATCACTAGGTACTCCACCAGCGCGCCAGGCAACTGGCCCTGACTGCCCAGGAATTTCTGGTGCCGGCAAGTGTTCTCGCGGCCGGAGCGGCACTGGTCGCATTCGCCGCACGCCAGCAGGGGATCGACAGCCACACGCTGGCCGGGGCGGAGGTTCTTCACGCCGGTGGTCGTTTCGACGACGGTGGCGCCCAGCTCGTGGCCGAGCACTTGGGGAAACACGGCAGGCCCCGGCCCAATCTTGCCGTCCTTAAAGTAGTGAATGTCGGAGCCGCATACGCCCAGCGCGTCGACACGGAGCAGCACGTCTGTAGGGGAAGTAATGCGGGGTTTGGGCGCCTCGCGTAATTCCATTTGCCTGGGGCCCGTAAGATATACGGCTTTCATGGTCATTGCGGTCGAAATCTCCCGTTGGGTTGCATCATTTTGATAGTATCGCAGCGCAGTCCTTCGGCCAAAGGAAATCCGGGATGAACCCAAAGCGGCAAATGCTGAAGAGCTCAGCGGTGGTGGCGTTTTTCAGCCTGCTGGGCGCCCTCACCGGGATTTTGGTGGAGACGTGCATCGCCGCCAAGCTGGGCCTTTCGCTGCGCTCGGACTCGTTCTACGTCGCTTACACGATTCCGTACATCATCACCAACCTTCTGGGTGCGACAGGGCAATTTTCGCTGGTGCCGTTTTTCGCGTCGCTGGAATCGAGCCAGGACGAGCAGGAAATCTGGCGGGGCCTGAGTTACGTCGGCAACATGCTGTTTCTTGGCTTGGGTGCGATCGCTGTGGCGGGCGCTGCGGCGGCGCCTTGGATTGTTCACGGCATCGCGCCCGGATTCACGCGCGGGCAATTTGCCGAGGCCACGCACCTGGCGCGCTGGCTCTTTCTCATCATCGTTCCGGCGGGAATCGGCGAGGTGATGCGCTCGTTTCTTCTCAGCCGGCATTATTTTGCCTTGTCCACGGCCACCGGATTGATGCGCAATGCGTCGTGCATTGTGGTGATCCTGGCGGGATTCCACCGCTTCGGCGCGCAGAGCATCTTCTTGGGGTATCTCGTCGGGTACCTGTTGCAGGTTGCGGCGCTGGGCTTGCAGATTCTCAAGGCATTTCGCCCGCGATATTCACTGACGCTCACGGCCAGCGGCAAATCCTTCCGCAATCTGCGCGGCTCCGGCACGGCGCAGTTGGGCGGCGCGCTCGGCTGGCAGGGAGTGGTGATCGTGGAGCGCATCATCGCGTCTTTTCTTCCCGCCGGAACCCTGACCGCGCTGAATTACGGGTTCCGAATCATCGGCACGCTTTCGGAATTGCTGGGTGGAAGCGTGGGCACGGCCTCCTTGCCCAGCCTCTCACGCGCCGTGGCCCGGCAGGAGCGTCAGGAAGAGCGCCAGATCCTGCGCGATACGCTGGGCATCAGCCTGGCGTTGCTTGCGCCCATGATGGTTTTCTGTGTGTTGCTGAGCCATGACATTATTCGATTGGTTTTTCAGCGCGGCAATTTTACTCCGCAGGCGACGCTCACCATGGCCATGGTGCTGTATTACTACAGTTGGAGCCTGGTGCCGTTCGCCTTCATCCGGATTTTGAACTTCTACCTGTTTGCGCGGCACGAGAGCGGGCTCTTCCTGCGCTTGTCCATTTTTCAATACAGCCTGAACGTGGGATTTGATTTGATTTTCGTCGGCCTGCTGCACTTGGGCGCCGAGGGCATTCCTCTGGGTCTGCTGACCGGCCTGGTGGTTACCTCAGGATTGGCGGTGCGGCGCGACCTGTGCGATTTGCGCAGCTCGCTGGATGCAGTTCTGGGGCGGTTTTCGCTCAAGGTTCTGGCCGGGACCGCGGTCACAGCATTGGCCGTGTGGGTGATGCGCCGGAACGTCCCTGCGCCGGCTTCCACGCGCGGCGATTTTGCTTACCTCTGCCTGGTCTGCGGAGCCGGCAGCGTGGTTTTTCTCGCGGGACTCGTCGCCACGCGAGCCTTCACCCGCCCGCTGTGGACTCTCTTCAGCCGCGGCGCCGAGCAGGTAGAGGGCGGCGGACCTGCAGTGATGTGAATGATGAAGCCACGGCTTCAGAATTGATTGCACCGAGGTTCGCGAAT
>JASHTZ010000265.1 GCA_030040295.1 Terriglobia bacterium
ATGCCTATGTAACCGGAGCAACCAACTCCGTCGATTTTCCTACATTGAATCCCATTCAACTCTCCAACGACGGACTCTATGACGCCTACGTGACGGAAATCAGTCCCACGGGAGCTTTGATCTATTCCACCTACCTGGGGGGGTCGCTTTCCGATTATGGCACCGGTATCGCCGTGGGATCGGGCGGATCCATTTACGTCGCAGGTTACACGTTCTCGTCCAACTTCCCGACTCAGAGTGCGTTCCAGAGCACACTGTCGGGAGGCTCCGATCTGTTTGTTTCCAAATTCGTCCCGGGCGCCACCTCCTTGCAGTTCTCCACCTACCTCGGAGGATCGTCCATCGACCAGGCGAACGGGATGACTCTGGATGCCTCAGACAACGTCTACCTGACGGGCGAAACGCAGTCGTCAAATTTCCCCGTGACGGTCAACGCTTACCAATCCCAGTTGCTGGGCACGGAGAATGCCTTTGTCGCCGAGCTTTCCTCCGACGGATCTACCCTCACGTACTCCACCTACATCGGCGGGAGTGCGACCGACCAGGCCAACGCGATCGCCGTGGATCCGGCAGGCAATATGTACATCACGGGGTACACTCAGTCGAACAATTTTCCCCAGCTCGACTCATTTCAAACCGTCCTGGGCACAGGCGGAGCCGGAACCTGCGTCTCCACCAACCTCATCAACGTGCCCTCCAACACGTTGTGTTCTGACGCGTTCGCGGCCAAGTTCTCTTCTTCGGGAACTCCCGTCTACTCCTCCTTCCTGGGGGGAAGCGGAAATGACACCGGCCAGGCCATTGTGGTGGATTCATTGGGAGATGCCTACGTGGCAGGCGCAACCTATTCGCCGAATTTCCCCACCACAGCGGGGGCCTTCCAATGGACCTATCAAGGATCGGACACCTTTAGCAACGCCTTTCTGACCGAAATTGGCTCGCAGGATGCTCCCTCTGTGTCGCTGAATCCCCAGCAAATCAACTTTGGGAATGAGCCGCTCGAACTCGCCTCCAGTCCCGTAATCGTCACTTTGACCAACGAGGGCAGCACCGCCTTGTCCATTTCCAGCGTTACCGTGAATGGGGACTTTCAGGTAACTAATAATTGCGGAGTGAGTGTGTCTGGAGGAGGAGGAACTTGCACCCTTCAGATTGTCTTTGACCCTACGACGATCGGCGTTCAGACGGACTTGGTGGAGATTACGGATAACGCGGGGCCGTCAGGGGCGAGCGCCACGCAAAGCATCGATGTTACCGGAACCGGCGTTCTTTCCGGCGGGTCGCTGACCTTTTCCCCCGCCAAATTGACGTTCGGGGCGCAAACTGTTGGGACCACCAGCCCCAACCAAACGGCGGTTCTGGTTAATAACGGCTATCAACCGGTGACCATCACCAGCATCTCCGCAACGGGCGGATTCGCCCAAACCAATAACTGCGGAACTAATTTGCCCACGGTTCCTGCCACATTGAACGCAGGCCAGACCTGCACGGTCACCGTCAGCTTTTCACCCACCTCCACGGGCAGCGTTACCGGCGGCATTGTCGTCGCGTCGAGCGCTGTCAAGGCCCCTTCGGTGCAATTGTCGGGCACGGGAACCCCCATCTTCTCGCTTTCCACCAACGCCCGGTCAAGCGTTCTCGTGATCGGAACCACCTCGACGACTTTTTCGATTTCCGCAGCCGGACCGAGTACGTTCACGAACCCCATCACCCTCTCCTGCGCGGGTGGCGCGACGTGCGGCTTCAACCCGAGTTCCATTTCACCCGGAGGATCAAGCACGCTAACGATATCGGGGCTTTCGGCAACAACGGCGAATCCCTTGAACGTTGTAGTTACAGGCACCGGCGGGGGGCAGAGCGCCAGCGTGGCCTTGTCGATTTTCTTTGCCGACTTTTCAATTTCGGCAGTCCCCTCGGGCACGACCGTTTCAGCCGGCAGTCAGGCCATTTATACCATCACGGTGACCCCCACGAATGGCTTCAATCAGACGGTGCTTTTGAACTGCCCCACTGCCTACCCGGGGATTCCGCTGGGAGCAATCTGCTACTGGACGCCGCCTGCTTTGACTCTTACGGGGACAAATGCGCAACTTCAAAGTACGTTAACCATTACTACCACCACGGAATCGACACGACTCCTTCGTCCACCTGGAAATTTTCCGGCTGGACCTGGACGGTGGATCCTGATGATGGCATTGCTGGTATTCCTGGCGGCGGTGGTATTGGGCTTTCGCAGGTCCGGCGTGTGGCTGCGCCCGCGCCTGCGGCTAGCGGTTTTGTTGTTCGCAATGCTCCTGATCAGCCTGGCAGCCGGGTGTGAGAATTATGTGAATCCAATCAGCATCTCTCCCTATGTGAACGGCACGCCTGCCGGCACATATAACATCGTGCTGGTGGGAACCTTGGGGAATGGGAGCAACGTTCAGCGTACAACTACAATAAGTCTCTCGGTTCTCCCTTAAGCGGAGCGGTAAGGTAGCGCCGGTCCCGCCGGGGCCGGGCGGGTGCCGGACTAAAGCTCGGCGCTAGATGTAAATTGAGACGCTACCAACAGTAAGGCTAAGGTAGTCGCGACAGAAGTTTAGAATTCGGAATATCTCCAGGAGGGTCGTCGTGAGCGGAATGAAAGACACTGCCACCAGCGCCTCGGGCGCACATGTGAGCACCACAAGGAGAGGCCGTCGCCTCCCCTATTGCCTGATGTTGACGGCAACCCTGCTGGGCGCGGCCATTCTGCACAAAGATGACGGTGCAAGGTTTCCCCAGCCCAAGACTCGCTCAAATTCCCAATGGGCCCAACTCTACGCCTCACTGCCCATGAGCTTCGAAGCGAATCGGGGACAAACTGACCCAAACGTGAACTTCCTTTCGCGAGGGCAAGGGTACACGCTGTTCCTGACGGGCAACCAGGCGGTCCTCACCCTGCGGAATTCCTCTTCGTCCTCTCGCCAAAAGCCACCCGCAACCTCCACAGAGGCCCTCCGGCTGCAATTGCTGGGAGCCAATACCCATGCCACAGTGAGCGGCGCGGATGAATTGCCCGGCAAGGCAAATTACTTTCTTGGGAACGACCCCAAGCAATGGCGCACCGATATTCCCACCTATGCAAAGGTGAGATACCACAACGTTTATCCCGGAGTTGACTTGGTTTATTACGGCGAACAGGGCGGAAAACTCGAATACGACTTTGTGGTCGCACCCGGGGCCGATGCCGGCGCCATCGCTCTGGAGTTCGCGGCCGAAGGCCACACGGCGCTGCGCATTACTCCTGAAGGCGACCTTGTCGTCAAACTTCATGGTGGCGAGGCGCGCTTTCAAAAACCCGTGCTGTACCAGGAAGCGCAAGCAAGAGTCCGGGGTAAGACCCCAGGAATCCGCGGCCTAAAACCCTCGGCGGAGAATCGCCTGCCTGTGGAAGGACATTACGCCCTGGATTCCCAAAATCACGTGCACTTCGTGGTGGGCGCCTATGACCATCACCGCCCGTTGGTAATTGACCCGGTGCTGATTTACGCAACTTACATCGGCGGCACCGGAGGTGACATCGGCTATGCCATCGCTGTGAACTCCACAGGTTCAATTCCCTACGAGGCCTATATTGCCGGCTATACCGGCTCCAGCAATTTCCCCACCACGAGTGGGGCGGCGTACACCGCCTCTGGCGGCGATGGCGACTGCTTCGTATCGGAAATCAACAACGCGGGGACAACATTGATCTTTTCAAGCTATCTTGGCGGCAGCGGAATTGACGCCTGCACGGCCCTGTCCTTGTCCAGCACCGGGACCATATTCGTCACCGGTTACACCGCCTCGACGAACTTTCCGGTCAAAGCTCCTACAGGGATCGGAACAAGCCTTCCCTTTCAACAAATTTACGGCGGCGGAACTGACGACGCCTTCATCACGGAGTTCGCTGCCACGGGCGATACTTTGGTCTATTCCACCTATTTGGGAGGTTCCGGCCTCGACGAAGGCAATGGCATCGCCAGCGATTCCAGCGGCAACGCCTACGTAACGGGCTTTACACAATCCAGCAATTTTCCCGTCACTTCCGGCGCTTTCCAGCCCAGCCTCAATGGGTCAGAGAACGCCTTCATTACCAAAATGAACTCCGAAGGCGAGACATTGTTGTATTCAACTTATCTGGGGGGATCGAGAACCGACCAGGGCCAGAGCATTCAGATTGACAATGCCAGCACCCCCGATATGTATGTTGCCGGGTATACCTTCTCACCGGATTTCCCGACCGTTTCGCCCATCCAGCCGTCTCTGGGCGGACAGGCGAATGCTTTTGTCGCAGAACTCAACGGCGCGGGCACAGCTTTGACCTTTTCTACTTTCCTGGGCGGCGCGGAGGTTGACGAAGCCTACGGGCTCGCCCTCGACAGTTCCAACAATATTTACGTTGCCGGCACAACGACCTCGACGAACTTCCCTACCACCTCCGGCGCCTTTCAAACCGCACTGAACGGACCGGAAGACGCCTTCGTCGCCAAATTGAATGCGGGAGGAGCGTCTCTGGCCTACTCAACCTACCTGGGAGGAAGCGGGACTGACGAAGGATATGCCATCGCAGTATCGTCCTCGGGAAACGCCTTTGTAACCGGGCTTACCGAGTCGAGCGATTTCCCAACGGCGAACCCCGTGCAAGCTGTCCTGGGGGGATCGACCACCAGCCTCCAAGACTGCGGAGCCACGAGTTCAGGTACGCCAATTATTTGCCCCGATGCTTTTATCACCCAACTCAACTCAACGGGCACGGCCTTGGTCTACTCGACTTATCTCGGGGGCAGTGGGTACGACACCGGCCACGCCATCACTCTGGATAATACCG
>JASHTZ010000266.1 GCA_030040295.1 Terriglobia bacterium
AATTCCGATTCCGAACTTCCATAGTCAAATCCCGTTTCCGGTATATTTGCAGAATTTGCATACTGCGAGTGCCCCTGCCTACCGCCCGAAATCTGCTCCTACATTCCGCAATCCCAACCATTTAACTTTTTGTTGACCGCATCGTCTCGATTGTGGTACACGCCTTGCTCAAATACGCGCAGTGGCGCGTGTTTTGAACGGGGACGCGGGGTGCGTTCCGTTTTCGAGGATATGAATCGTTTGTTTCAGGCCTGAGGTAGCTCTGGTCCCTGCGTGGTTCTTATATGGATTCGACTCGGCAATCCAAGCGGAGGTGGGTCGTGAGGAGATTCTGGCAGCTGTGGTCTTTGGCGGTTATGGGTGTAGCGCTCGTGCTTTTCAGCAGCGCGGCTTGGGGACAGGCGACCACGTCGCTTCGTGGCACCGTAACCGACCCCAGCGGCGCGGCCATTCCCAATGCCACTGTGCATCTGGTGAATGTGGATACCACCGTCGAGCGCACCACGGCCACGGATCGGCAGGGCAGTTACGTCTTCGCTCAGGTGCAGCCTGGCAATTACGTCCTTCGCGTTGATGCTGCCGGATTCTCCACGTACGAGCAAAAGGGCTTCCAGTTGCTCGTCAACTTGCCCGCCACGATTGACGTAAAAATGAAAGTCGGCGCGGCGAGCACCACCGTCGAAGTCACCGCCCAGGCGCCTCTTCTCAATACCACTGACGCCAGCCAAGGCAATACCATGGCCGGCAGCCAGATTGCCGACATGCCTCTTTATGGCCGTAATGTGACCCAACTTCTATCTGTCCAGCCGGGAGTTGTTTTTACTTCGAATCGGAGCGATTTGGCCTCGAACGATACGCGCAGCGGCTCGGTCAACGGCGCGCATAGCGACCAAAACAACATCACACTGGACGGTGTGGACGTCAACGATCAGGGAAATGGCTCCCCATTTGAGACCGTTGTCCCTGTGACGGTCGCGTCAGTTGAGGAATTCCGCGTCACCACTGCGGATTACGGCGCTGATCAGGGACGTTCCTCTGGCGCACAGTCAGCGCTCGTAACCAAAGGCGGCACAAACAATTTCCACGGTTCTGCCTACGAGTACAATCGCACCGATTTCGGCGAAGCCAACGACTTTTTCAATAAGAGTACCGAATCGGACATCGGCGCTCCGAATAAGCCTCTCCACCTAGTCTACAACATCTTTGGAGCTGATCTTGGAGGTCCGATTAAGCATGATCGCGCCTTCTTCTTCTTAAATTATGAAGGCCATCGCGAGAACGAAGCTGTGACTGCTCAGAGGAGCATTCCCTCTCCCACGTTGGCGGATGGAATCATCCAATACCCGTGTGCTACAGCTTCGCAATGCGCCGCCGGAATGGTGCAGGGCGCGAGTGGCAAAATGTACCCAGTGGCAGCTGGCGATTTCGCCATCGGACCCAACAGTAATTCAATGGGCTTGCCAGGGGGTGGACTGGTCCAAATGGATCCGGACGGCATCGGCCCGAGTAAGGCGTCTATGGCGTATTTTCAGACTTACCTGTCCAATCCCGCCGTGGCTCGTAATCCCAACAACGATCCGCTTGTAGGCGATGGTTTGGGGCTGAATTACGACGGATTCCTCTTCGCCCCCGTTGAGGATCAGCGCGACGACATCCTTATCGGTAGATTCGATTACAAACTGACGGCCAATGGCAGTCAGACCCTTTTCTGGCGCGGCAGTGGCCAAGACAACTATGTTCCTGGCGAATTGTCGGGTGGGGCTACTGCGCCCCCGGGTGGAGCAGCGAGCTCGGGCGCACCCCTCCTTCCCGGCGATCCTAACGAGGGTGTCACGTCGGACTTCAGCAAGGGCATGGTGGCTGGTTACACCGTCCTTTTTGGCTCGAACGTGGTTAATAATTTTCGCTATGGTTTCACACGCCAGAGCATTGCCAGTACCGGTGATTCTGACCTCCCTGCCAACTTTATCCGAGGACTAAACCAGGACGAGGGGAACTACACGACCGAATTCAACTTCCCTGTCCACGACTTCACAGACGATGTCTCCTGGACGAAGGGAAAACACACCTTCGATTTCGGCGGCGATTTCATTCTGACCCTTAACAACTCATTGAGTAACGCAGCCTCTTTCAGCAGCGGAACGGCCAACTCCGAATGGCTCAACACTGGCGGCTTCGCTGAGACCGGCGGTGCGTTTGACCCCGATTCCTACCCCAATGCTGTTAATAGCTTCCCGGCGATCCAGTCTGGCTTTGATACGTACTATGATTGGCCGCTGATCGGTTTGCTCGGTATGATCAGTGAAGTGAACGCGCAATATCAAAATCATGCCAACTCGAACGGATCGGCTTACGTACTGCCTCAAGGAAGTGTAATCCCGCGGCACTTCGAGATGCATGAAGGCGAGTTGTATGCGCAGGACTCGTTTAAAATCAGACCGAATTTGACGTTCAATTACGGCCTTCGCTTCGACCAGATTACCCCGCCATGGGAAACCGACGGCCAAGAAAGTGCGCCAACTCAGGATCTCGGCACGTGGTTCGAGGAGCGTGGCCAAGGCATGATGCGGGGAGTGCCAGCAAATCAGGATCCTATTGTCACGTTCGACCTCGCCGGACGGTCCAATGGCCGGCCTGACTGGTGGGCTGACGGCAACACTTTTTCCCCACGCTTCTCCCTCGCATGGTCGCCTGAACCAAGTTCCGACTGGCTTAATAGGCTTGTCGGTGGCAGGGACAAGACGGTCGTCCGCGCGGGCTTCGGCAAGTACGTCGATCACTATGGCCAATCGATGATCGAAACCTTTGATACCAGCGGCGGCGAATTTGGGCTTTCTGCGCTTCTCATTAATCCGGCCGACGTCGAATCGGCGGCTTCGTCGGCTCGATGGGCGCCGATCCCCGGTCAGCCGTTGACTTCGGCGGTAAATAATATTCCAGACATTAACCCAGTTACTGGAACGCCGTACGTTGACCCACTCGGCAATCCTCTTTACACCCCCCAGCCCGGCGTCGGTTTCCCATCGACTTTGCCAGCGGGAAATTTCTGCATCTGCTGGGGCATAGACTCTTCTCTCAAGACTCCATATTCATACGCCCTGGACTTCTCCATTTCCAGGGAGTTGCCCCATAACATGGCGATTGAGGTAGCATACGTAGGCCGCCTCGGCCACAATATTCTGCTGCAGAGCGATTTGGCTCAGCCGCTGAACTTGGTCGATCCCAAGTCGGGAATCAGCTTTTACGAGGCAGCCTCGGCCATGGCTACCTTGGGTAGAGCCGAAACCAATCCTGCGAAGGTGACCTCCTCGACTATTGGACCAACGAGTGCTTATTGGAACGACCTGTTTAGCCACCCAGCTGCCGGTGACGAGTACAACCTCCCTGGCACGATTGGTTCTGCGTCTTGCGGGGGACAGCCGCTCACCAATACTGCAGACCCAGTAACAGCAATCTATGAAACGTATCTCTGCACGCGCGATAATGAAACTGATGCGCTCTTTATCTATGATGCTCTGGGAATTCAAAGTTTGAATAACCCGAACAACTACTATTTCGCGAACACCGGACCATACACTTGGTTTGACAGCCAGTACTCTTCGCTATTTGCGTGGCGCTCGCAGGGGTGGTCACACTACAACTCCATGCAAGTCACGTTTAAGAAGCAGATGTCTCAGGGCCTCTCATTTAATGTCAACTACACCTATTCCACTTCCTTCGATCTCGCTTCCGATGCAGAGTCTGTTGGCGAGTGGGGTTCATTAAGCGGCGACGTCGTCAACCCTTGGATGGGAGACCAGTTGAGCGGTCCATCCGACTTTGACCTGCGCCATCAGATCAATGCCCAGTACATCTGGCAGCTTCCCTTTGGTCAGGGGCGGCCATTTGCGAGCCACATCGGGAAGGGTCTCGATGCTGTTATCGGCGGTTGGGAGCTTTCCGGTCTGACTCGCTGGTCTAGCGGCTTCCCCGTCAGCGCAGGAACGTGCGCCTGCTACGTGACGAATTGGCAGCTTACCGGCGATGCCATGTCCCCTGTGCAGATTACCGGCGGTCACTACAATGTTCTCGACCCAAGCGGTACCCGCACTTACAACATCTTCAATGATCCTTCGACTGTATTCAACGAGATCAGCGTGCCGCTCCCTGGTCAGTCCGGCTCCCGAAACCCCTTCCGTGGCGACGGCTTCTTTAACACCGATATGGAACTCGGGAAGACTTGGAAGATGCCCTATAACGAAAGCCATAATCTCAAATTCACCGCAGACATGTTTAATGTCTTTAATATGAATCGCTTTGACGTTCAGAGCTTGGATCTCGCGATCGATACTCCGGAACAGTTCGGCGATTACACGCGTTTACTGACTCTACCGCGCGTCATGCAGTTTGGCTTGCAGTACAACTTCTAAGCGATAGTTTTACCCAGCCACACGATGGAAGGGCCCGAAAGGGCCCTTCCATTTTTTGGGGACTGCTCCAAGTGGCTCCAACTGGTTGCCTTCAGGGCTGCCCTATGGGCGTCCGGCGCGATTCTGCATCGTGCAGCGGAAGCGGCGGGCTGCACCAACATCCGGGTGCAATGTGGCGAGGTTTGGGCGGGCTTTCCGGAAGTCAGAGCGCGATGCAGCGAATAAAAAGCAAATCGCCTCTCATCGCCTCTGAATTATTAGAAATTCTGTTAAGTTGCTGATTACAAATGAAATGCTAAATTCTAATCGTAAACTTTTGTGCGCTTCTTGCACTCCGGTCGTTGTTACGGAGCGCATTTTTCGCGCTCTATATCAGCTTTTTGGTGCAGGCGTTTCCGCCTTTAGCTTGGCGTTTAACTCGTCGAGTTGCTTCTGTAAATCATCGACTTTCTTCTGCGCGGCATCCACAGCCTGCTGTCTTGC
>JASHTZ010000267.1 GCA_030040295.1 Terriglobia bacterium
ACCCGCCCGTTTTTCCCGATCGAAAGAGGTTTACGACCCGAAGGCCTTCATCCCTCACGCGGCGTTGCTGCATCACCCTTTCGGGCATTGTGCAAAATTCCCCACTGCTGCCTCCCGTAGGAGTCTGGCCCGTGTGTCAGTGCCAGTGTGGCCGTGCGCCCTCTCAGGCCGGCTACCGATCATCGCCTTGGTGGGCCATTACCTCACCAACTAGCTAATCGGCCGCAGCCCCCTCCTCCAGCGGCCCTTGCGGGCCTTTGCTCCCTGCGAAATCATCGCCAGGATCTTATGCGGTATTAGCCCGGGTTTCCCCAGGTTATCCCCCACTCGAGGGTAGGTTAGCTACGTGTTACTCACCCGGTCGCCACTTTACTCATGGAGTTGCCCCCACTTTCTCGTTCGACTTGCATGTGTTAGGCACGCCGCCAGCGTTGATTCTGAGCCAGGATCAAACTCTCGTTTGAATTCGGCTCGCGCGCAGAATGCCGTGATTTAAGCTCCTGCACGCTAATCTTTTGAGTCTCCCCTGCCCGCTCTCCAGTTTGCACCTTCGAAACCAGCAGGAGATCTCCGCCCCGTTCTTCGCCAAAAGAACGGAACGTCGCTCAGCGATCGATACTAAAACTTCGATTGACGTGGCTTGCTCAACTCAGTTGTCAAAGAGCTTTTTTCTTCCCACTCAAGGCGGGATCCCCATTTTGGGGAAGGTCATCTGAAGGCGCCGTTTTCGGTATACTGAACTCGGCGTCCCGACTGGCCGTACTCTGGCGAGTATTCGTCTCTCAGAGCAATTTTCGATTCTAGCTAAGCATTCGGAATCTGTCAAGCGTTCCGCAAAACTTTTTTTCGAGCCTTTCTATTGCCGTTTCCTCTTCCTCTGGGACCCTTGTGTTCCCGGTGGTGGAGTCTCTTCAGAAACATCCCCACTGATCTCACAAATAGACACAAAGAAATGAGAACCGCGGACCTTGAAGCTGGGCTAGAAATCCGTTTCGAATTTCACCCCTGCGGGGTTGAAAGCTTGGATCATCCCCGGGACGAAATATGAAGCGAACTTCCGACGCACGGCACCAGTGAAGATCCGTCGTCGATTCGGCGAGCAACTGCTCAAGGTAAGACTTCCAGATGGCGGCCAGGGTTGTGGGTACTGTGCCCGCGGGTCGGGCGAGGGGTTTCTTCTGAGCTTCCTCGCGCCCCTCGAGGATTTACATTTTGCGTCATCACGACGCCAGCCGCGAAGCACGCTGCCGCCCATGGTACGATTCCATCGCCATGATCGCCGAGATTTTTCCCGAACTCTACGACATTCAAGGCCGCAGGGTGTTCCACCCCGGCACGAGTGGTCGGCGAGTCGGCTTCCGCCCCACGGCTCCCATGGGCGCATATTTGACCGCGCCATTGCAGACCCAGTGCAAGGATTTCGAAGAGATGCGGAACTTTCTTGGCAAATGCCGCGCGCGCAGCATGCGCGATGTTCAGAAGCGAGATTATTGGCAGCCTCCCGAAGAATTCGAGAAAACGCGCAAGGGCGATTGCGTGGATTTTGGGCTGTGGTCCTGGCGGCAGATGGTGGGGATGGGCTATCGTGCGCGATTCGTGGGCGGCAAGTCCGGCAAGTTCGGAGAGGGGCATGCCTGGGTGCAATTTGAAAAAGACGGCAAGTGGTTTCTCCTGGAGCCGCAAATGCGGGGCCTAGGGCTGCGCTTGCCACGCCTTTCAATCTTGCGCTATCACCCCAAAGTTTCGGTCGAGTGGGACGGAAAGAAAATCCTGAATTTCGAACATGGGGACCGCAACACAAAGCCGCCCCTGCGGAAACTCCCGGGCCTGATTGCGGAGTGGCTGAGTATCTGGCCGCGGTACTGGATTCAGGTCGTCTTCCTGCTCTTCCAGGTGCCGTTCTACTGGGTGCGGTATCTGGTCCGGAAACTCTGAACACGCAAATAAGGTGCCACCGGCCGGCCGCGCGCAGGGTCTCAGGAGGGGTAGGAGTACTTTCGTACAATTGCCAATTCGTTTCGTAAGGCGTATCAAGGAAGCATGCTGACGGAGGGAGAAGCAAGTCCACCGGGCGAGCATAGGTTCGTCGTCTAAATCACACCGCTAGTGCGGTGCGGCCGACAACGGCGCTCTGCGGAGGATGCCGCGGCAACAACGACCAACAAAACGGGGAGTTCGTCAACCGACGAACTCCCCGTTGGCTTTTTGGGGGCCGTAGCGCAGGCATCTCGTAACGGACGCGATACTCGCAAACCATACTTTCTCACCAGGAACTTGCGCTGAGCGACGGGGTGGTTAGGGGTGGTTACAGGAAGGCATCCAATGACACCCAAGAAGGTGCGCGCACGGCCGCGTCGCAAGCGTCCAGCACTAATTATGTTGAAAATGCCTCCGCCGCGTGATTCCATGGCGATACGAGGAACGCACAAGGCTATAAGGAATCAGGATTTGTGGAGGCAGTCGTGACCGATCCAACCAATTCGGCCGGGCTTGCCCGCGCAGCCACTCGGCGGCAAATCATCATAAGTAGCGCGGCGGCGCTAGGCGGCATGGCCCTTGGGGAACCAAGAGCGCGGGCCTCTGATGATGAGATTTCGCATACCGCCGAGGCGATTCATCAGGAAGTGGTTTTTCAGGCGACCTGCAAGCGCGTCTACGATGCCCTGGTCGACGCGAAACAATTCAATGAGGTGGTGCAACTGAGCGGGGCGGTAAAGTCAGGCATGGTCCCTGCAAATAAACCGCCGGAAATCAGCCGCGAAGTCGGCGGGGCGTTCACGCTTTATGCCGCAGTCATCGTGGGGCGGCACATCGAGATGGTTCCCGGCGAGCGACTTGTCCAGGCGTGGCGCGTTGCCGACTGGCATCCCGGCGTGTACTCGATCGCGCGATTTGAGCTCGCCGAACAGGACTCGAGCACGAAGCTCGTCTTTGACCATACCGGTTTCCCGCAAGGCATGGGGCAACACCTGGCGGCAGGATGGAAAGCCAATTATTGGGAGCCGCTGGCAAAATACCTGGCCGGATCGACGTAACAAAAGCAAAAGGATGGCGGTGCGACCCTTGGGTGGTGCTTACGTCGGAGCCGGCTAGGACGAGTACGGGCACCTAAGCGCACTTGCAATTTCTCCGGGAAAGGCGTAAAAGGGGGTTGTATGGTGACCGACGGAGAAGTTACTCCACCGGGCACGCACGTGTAAGTCGTAAATTAGCGCCACTCTTGCGGCGCGCACCGATGGCAACGCCCCGCGGACGCTGCCACGGCAAACGACAGACACCTGAAGCGGGGAGGCAGTCGCCCAGACTGACTCCCCGCTTTGCATTTCAGGGCATGAAACGACACTGCCCTCCGAATCTGTGAAAAATTCAGATTAGCGACCGTAGGGGCAACCCTCGTGGTTGCCCTTTGACCCAGCCACGAGGAGGGCGGCCACAAGAGCCGCCCCTACGGTCGCTGGTTACGGCGTAGTGGTACAGTTTGTCGTAGAGGCGGCTTTACGCCGCCATCTGGCGAGGTGAACTCGCCGCTACAAGTTGAAATTGCACAACCATCGGTCACGACCACCCCATTGGTCTTAATCAGGAGTATGCTATTCGGGATCGTCCGCAAAGAGAGGCCATCATGGAAAAGCTCAAACGCTTCCGCAAAAAAGAAGATTACAAGCTGCGTACCCACATGATTCACGGGAACTACGACAGCAAGAAATGGGACTACGACCATCATGTGGTCCCGCCCGTTTCGCAGTCGACGGCGTTCCGGCTGAGCTCGCTGGGCCGGGGGGCGCGCGGCTTTGTGCAATTCGCTTCCGCGGACGAGCACCTGAGCGGCCACATTCCCATCTACATCTACGACCGGCTGGAAGAGCCCACGCGCTCCATGCTGGAGGAGAATCTGGCATACGCGGAGGGCGGGGAAATCTGCGTGACCTTCGCCACCGGCATGGCGGGCGTGAGCGGCGCTCTGGGCGCGGCGCTGCAAAAGGGGCAGGAAGTGGTGGCGCACCACATGCTCTATGGCTGCACCTACAGCCTGATGACCAACTGGCTTCCGCGCATGGGCATGTGCGCGCGCTTTGCCGATTTCCTGAAGCCGGAATCCGTGGCCGCGGCGATTACGCCCTCGACGCGCGTGCTCTATTTCGAAACGCCCGTCAACCCCACGATGGAGCTTGTTGACGTCGCCGCCATCCGCAGCGTGGCGGACCGCGCCAACGCCGGCCGCGAAGAAAAGGACAAAGTGGTGGTAATTGTGGACAACACCTTCGCCACGCCCTTCTGCCAGCGGCCGCTGCTGCTGGGCGCGGACATGGTGGTGGAAAGCCTCACCAAAGGCCTGGGAGGTTTCGGCACGGATATGGGCGGCGCGGTGATCGCTGCAAAAGATTGGTACAACCTGCTGATGCTCTTTCGCAAGGATTTCGGCGGCGTGCTTTCACCGCGCAGCGCCTGGGGCGTGCTCGTCTACGGCCTGCCCACGCTCGCCACGCGCATGAGCAATATGCAAAAGACCGCGCAACGCGTGGCCGAATTCCTGGCCAAACACCCCAAGGTGCAAAGCGTCAGCTATCCGGGCGGCGAGTGCTTTCCGCAAAAAGCTCTGGCGCGGCGGCAGATGCTGAATCCCGACGGCAAGTTCGCCCCCGGCAGCATGATGTACTTCGTGCTGAAGGGAAACAGTTCCAAGCAAACGCGCGCAGAGAAGATGGTGGATTACCTCGCCGAGCACGCCTACTCCGTTACCCTGGCCGTCAGCCTGGGGCAAATCAAGACGCTTATCGAGCATCCGTTTTCAATGACCCACTCCGCCCTGCCCGACGAGGAAAAGCGCGCCTTCGGAATGCATCCGGAAGGCATTCGGCTGTCCACCGGCCTCGAGGATTGGCACGATATCATCCGCGACCTGGAATTAGCGCTCGAGAAGGTGTGATGAGGTCTACGTCGTTTGGACCTTGCGAATTTTCAGGGGGATGCTGCAATAATCGGATTCTCGACCGCCAGCCCTTCTAGCTGAGCTGCGTTTAAGAGCTCCTCGTCCGAGGCCACCAGGACCAGACGACTCCCAGTTCCCGCAATGACCTGGCTCAGGCCGGTCGCCGCAGCCAGATGAATTGCATCGGCTCCCCTCAGCTTATAATTCCGTGCCAGCCGAACTGCGCTGCGGACTACTTCGTCCGTGAGGGGAAGCCCGGTGAATTCGTTCCAGTCGTCATCCAATTGTTGCCGGAGCTGAGCAAGCTTATCCTCGTCCAGTTTTCTCTGCGCCCGCTGTCGAGCCAAAGCGGCCGTTACCTCGACATAACCCAGTGCCGAACACGCGAGCGGATCGCCGCTTTCGAATAGCAGCTTTACTCTTTCGCTGCCGGGCTCCAGGAAGTAGCGCTTCAGCCACGCGCTGGAGTCCAAATAATGGAGGGTCACCGGCGCTCCCGGACCAGCCGTTCGGAGGGCAGTTCACCTTCCAGCCAAAGCGCTTCAATAGGTTTGAAGCGCGGCGGCCAGTGGAAAGGGGATTTGACGCTGGGCAGGCTCTCCAGCAGTTCTTTGAGTGAATTACCTTTGCCGTTCTTGGGGGTCACCTTTTCCGCCAGCGCTTGCTCGACGACTTCAGAGGCCGAGCGCCCAGGGCTCTGCGCCATCGCATCATGCAACAACTTCTCAGCCTTGGGTGTCAGTTTTATCTGCATAAAGGAAGTATAGCCCAGACAGGGATGAAATGCACTGCCGGCGCGATCCAGGATGGCCCGGTGCTTGCGCCCTAGGGCGGACCTCTCTAAAATGCCACGCGTGCTCGACGCTACGCACCTTCGGCAGCTCCTTGTACCCTTCGGCCTGGAACCGACAGCCACGCAGGCGGACCGAATTCTTGCTTACCTCGGCTTGCTGCTGCGCTGGAACCAGAAGATCAACCTCACCGCCATTCGCGACCCGGAAGAGAGTGTGACGCGGCACTTTGGCGAGAGCCTGTTCATCGCGCGACACTTGGAATTGCGCGGCCGCCTGCTCGACATCGGCAGCGGCGCGGGCTTTCCCGGGTTGGCCCTGAAGATTGTTTTTCCTGAGCTCGCTGTCACCCTGCTCGAGCCCGTGGCTAAGAAGCGGGCGTTCCTGAAGGAAGCGGCGCGCGTGTGCGGATTCAGCGGCGTGGAAGTGCGCGGTGAACGACTGGAGCACTTGGAGCGTGAAGGCGCGGCGCATTTGGATTTCGCCACGATGCGCGCGGTCGGGAATCTGGACGCACTCGTGCCCTTGGCCGCACAGATTCTCAAGCCCGGCGGAAGCGTGCTCCTGTGGCTGACGCGCGATCAGGGCGCCGGACTGGCCCAAATCAAATCCGGCCTCGCCTGGAACGAACCCTTGCCGATTCCCCTGACGCGGGCAGGTGAAATCTGGCGGGGAATAAAGCCGGCTTAGACCGGCGTGTCCGCGATTGGGTATGAACGAACTGTATGAAGCCGCCGCGCATCTAACGTTTGAGGAACAAATCCAAAACAGTGGAAATCCGGCTTCGAGCGGAATAAGATTTGACTTGGCTCGCAAGAATCCCAAAGGAGGGTCATCGTGGCGACGGAAAATGCAACTTTCGGCGCGGGGTGTTTTTGGGGAGTTGAGGCGGCGTTCCAGCACGTTCATGGAGTCATCTCGACGGCGGTGGGCTACTCGGGCGGGCATTTGAAGAATCCCACCTATCAGGACGTTTGCACGGACCAGACCGGGCACGCCGAAGTGGTGGAAGTCACCTTCGACCCCGCACAGATTACCTACGCGAAGCTGCTGAAGATTTTCTGGGAAAACCACGACCCCACGCAATTCAACCGTCAGGGTCCCGACTACGGCAAACAATATCGCAGCGCGATATTCTTCCACTCGCCCGAGCAGGAAGCCGCGGCGCGCGCCTCCAAGGAAGCGTTGGACAAATCCGGGAAATACAGCCGGAAGATCGTGACGGAGATCACGCCGGCCTCGGAGTTCTGGCGTGCCGAAGAATACCACCAGCAATACCTGGAGAAGCGCGGAATGGCGAGCTGCCACATCAAGTAGAGAGAAACTCCTTGCCCTGGAAACCCCGGCTGAACCGGAGAAAGTTTCTCGAGCGCAATCCCGATAAGACCGTCGTCCTCACCTTCGATGATGGCCCCAAGTATTTTGGTTTTTCGTACCGACCCAATATAATGTCACCCGCTTCAAAAAATCTTCATTTGACCACGGAGAATCGATGATGCAACCCCTGGACCCCGCGATGCTCGAGCAATTGCGGACTTTCAACACGCCGACCATCGCCAACGCAGTTGAGGTTTTCGACGTTCGACCCCGCAACGAAGGCTTTATGCGCCCGGAAATCAAATGTGTGTTCCCGCGCCTCGGCGTTATGGTGGGATACGCCGTGACGCTCAAGATTCAGTCCATAACTCCCGGTGCAAAGGGCGCCTCCCTTCCGGCCAGCGTGCACTGGCAGGACATCATGAAGGTTCCGGCGCCGCGAGTGATCGTGGTGGAGGATTTGGATGACCCGCCGGGACTCGGGTCGCTTTGGGGAGAAGTAAACGCCAATATGCACAAAGCCATGGGCTGCGTCGGCTGCGTCACCAACGGCTCCGTGCGCGACCTCGATGAAGTTGAGCCCCTGGGCTTCCACTTTTTTGCCGGCCACATTGCGGTTTCTCACGCCTACGTCCATATTGTGGAGGTGGGACTGCCGGTGCGAGTCGGCGGCCTTACGGTGCGGCCCGGCGACCTGCTGCACGCGGACCGGCACGGCGTGATGAATATTCCGCACGAAATTGCCGCAAGAATTCCCGAGGGAGTAAAGACAGTAGACACCATGGAGCGCCAGATCATCAACTATTCCAAGTCCAAGGAATTTACGGTCGAAGGGCTCACCGAGCTTTGGAACCGCTTGCGGCCGTAACCGGCAAAAAATCCGCAATCGCTCACGGGGCATTGCAGAGTACAATAACCGCGCTCGAGCGGTTTAATCGCAGTTCTTTGATAAGGGGGAGAAGAAATTATGCGCAAAGCAGTGTGGTTAACAGCATGCTGTGTGGGACTCGCCGTGTTTTCCATTGTCATGATAACCTCACGGCCCTATGCTTGGCCGCAGCAAGCCCAGCAACAATGGGGTCCAAACGATCGCCGGCGTCCCGAGCCGCCCATCATCACGCCGGGCACCGAAAGCACGCAGGAGAAGCCCGGGCGCCCGCCGTCCGACGCGATCGTGCTCTTTAACGGCAAGGACCTTTCCAATTGGGAAGAAGTCAAGGGCGAGGGTCCGGCGCAGTGGAAGGTGGGGGATGGCTATTTCCAGGTGGTGCCCGGCACAGGAGACATTCGAACCAAGGACACCTATGGTGATTTCCAATTGCACGTGGAATGGGCCACGCCCAACCCGCCGCACGGCACCGACCAGGATCGCGGCAATAGCGGAGTGTTTCTGCACGGGCTCTACGAAATTCAAGTGCTCGATTCGTACAACAATGTGACCTACGCGGATGGTGAAGCCGCAGCTGTCTATGGCCAATATCCTCCCCAGGTGAACGCCGCGCGTCCGCCCGGTGTATGGCAGATGTACGACATCGTGTTTCACGGCGCCCACTTCGATTCCAGTGGAAAGTTGACTCGGCCCGCCCGCGTGACGGTGTTGTACAACGGCGTGCTGGTGCAGGACAATGTGGAAATCATGGGGCCCACCGCGAATCGCCAGCGACCGCCCTACACTCCTGAACCGGATAGGCTCCCGCTCCGTTTGCAGGATCACCACCACCCGGTGCGTTATCGCAATCTCTGGCTTCGTGAGCTCAAAGCGGGGCAATAACCCATACGCCGTGGGATCGTCCGCCGCGGTGGAAATGTAAAGGTTAAAGGCCGGCAGGAGGTGAATTCGCCACTTTACCTCCTACCCTTTAGCCTTTACCCTTTCTTTCTATGCAAGCCGGAAATAAATATTCCCTCTTGCTCATACCCGGAGGCGAGGTGTTCGATCGCCTTTCGCGGATCATCCGGCGATTGAGCATCCGGCATGGCGGACCGGATTTCCCTCCTCACGTCACGCTGCTGGGCGGCCGCGGAGGGTCACACAAGGACTTGGTCGCCAAGGCCGCGCGCGTTGCGGCGGGGATCCATCCTCTCACTTTGCGGCTCGGTGAAATCGGATTCCTTGACGAATACTTTCGCTGCCTCTTCGCGCATGTGGCGCTCACCATGCCTCTGCGTAAAGCCCATGAATGCGCTCGGGGAGTGTTTGGCTCCCGTCGCGAACCCGCCTTCATGCCTCACTTGAGCCTTCTCTACGGCGATTATCCGCGAAGCCTGAAGGAACAAATCATCGCGGAGATGGGACCGCGCCTTGATCTTCAATTCAAAGCACGAGTGCTGCACGTTTGGCTCGCACATAGCCATCCGAGACATTGGCGGCGCGTGGCGAGCTTCCCGCTGAAATGAAGCACACCCGGGAATGGGGGATA
>JASHTZ010000268.1 GCA_030040295.1 Terriglobia bacterium
CCAGCACGTTGGGATCAATGCTCAGCGCCGTGCGGTATTCCTGCACCGCTGCCGGGTACTTCCCCACCCGTGAATAAGCGATTCCCAGATTGATGTGAAATGCCGCGTTATCACCCTTCTCCTTGATTGCGCGCTGGTAATACTTCACGGAGCGGCCGTATTTCTTCTCCATGTAGTAGACCGTGCCCTCGTTGTTCCAGGCTTCCGCAAAGGTCTTGTCGGCGCGGGTGGCGCCGGAATAGGCCTTTTGGGCATTGTGGAACTGCCCTTCCTCCTGGAAAGCGATGCCCAGCTTGTTCCACAACACCGCACTCTTCATGGAGGACTGCCTGAGGGCACGATAGTAGTAATCCGCGGCGTCGGCGTAATTCTTCCTGGCCATGAAAATGTCCGCCCGCTGCTCCAGGCTCAGCACTTTGAGCTGGGGAGCCGGGGACGTCGGCGAGCCCAAGGCCGGCGAGCCTTCCTGTGGATTGAAGCCGCTCCCATGAACTTGCGCCGCACCCGATGAGCTGATTGCCGCGATCATCAACATGGCTGCAAATGGGCCCGCACATCGAAGCAGGATTTTCATGGCTGGACCTCGTTCTTTCGGGAATCGGATTCCGGGACGCTGGAGCCCGAAGCCAAGGCTCGAAGTTCCGAATCCGCGGCGGGGATTCGGCAATTGATGGGCGCCGCCGGCGAGGGCGAAAACTCCCCCTTTCCCGCAACGCACCGTTCCAGTCTCGGTTGCCTGACTGCAAGTCGGGACGCACCAGATGCCCCGTAGCGTCTATTTTAACTCTCCGGCGGGGTTTTTTTCGTGGAATCTGGAGGGGTCTCCGGCTTGGGGCTCTTGCTCTTGAAGATCGAAAGAAATTTCTTCAGCACGCTGTCTTTTTTCTCATTGGACTGCGCCGAGCCGTCTGAGGAGGGAACCTGAATGACCGTGTCGCCATTCTGCGCGGGCGCGGTGGCCGCTGCCGGTGCGGAAGAGTTGTCGCCAGAGTGAAATAACTTGCCCAAAATCCCGCCGCCGCCCTGCGGGGTGGGCTGCGGTTCAGTTCCGGCAATAAACCAATCCTGGTTCGTCGCCACGGCGTCATTGCCGCTGGGAAGAACCGAGGCGGTTTGAATTGGGACCTGCACGACGCCATCGGGGGGGTCGAAGGGCTTCGCGTCGGCATAGACCGGGTCCAGCGTGGCGCGCTTCATGAACTCCGTCCAGACGGGCAGCGCCGAATCCGCACCGACCAGATTCAGAGCCCGGTCGTCGTCATATCCCACCCAGGCAATCGCCAGCAGGTTGGAAGTGAACCCGGCAAACCAGCCGTCATGCGACGTTCCCGTCTTGCCCGCGGCGGGCAGCGTGAAGCCGCGCGTCCGGGCGCCCGCGCCCGTCCCATTGTCAATCACACTTTCCAGAAGATTGACCATGAGATAGGCAACGCGCGGGTCCAGCACCTGCCGCGTGACCTGCGAACTCCGCCAAAGCGCGTGCCCGGAGGAATCGTTGACCGCCAAGATGAATCGCGGTTCCACATACGCTCCACCATTGGCAAAGATCGTGTAGGCGCCGGCGACCTCCAGCGGAGTCGCCACGTACGATCCCAGCGCAATCGCCGGCGTGGGCAGCAAGTCGTTGTTGAACCCCGCGGCCACCGCCAGGTTTCGCACTTTATCGTAACCCACCATTTCGGCCAGGCGCACCGTGGGGACATTCAGCGAATACATCAGGGCCTGCCGCAGCGTCACCTGTCCGTAATACTCGTGCATGTAATTTTCCGGCTCATACGTCTGGTCGCCAAACTGAAAAGTGGTGGGTTCGTCAGTCAAGGTGGTGGCCATGGTGATGAGGGGCTGGGAGCCATCCACACCGGAGTTCAGCGCCGCCGCATAGACGAAAGGTTTGAACGACGACCCCGGCTGGCGCTTGGCGAGCACGTGGTTGAGCTGGCTGTGGCCATAGTCGCGCCCGCCCACCAGAGCCTTTAGCCACCCGGTGTGAGGATCGAGCGCAACCAGGGCCATTTGCGGCTGCAAGGGATCAGGCTTGGGAGCGCCCCGCACCGGCTTGGACTTCTTCACCCGCTTGTCCACCTCCGAGCTCCCCAGGCTGATCGCGGCGGAAGCCGCTTCCTGAGCGTCCAGATCCAGTGTGGTATATATCCGGTAGCTTTGCGAAATCAGATCGTGATCGGAGAATTGCGCGAGCAACTGGTCCTTCACCATATCCACAAAATAAGGCGCCTGCGTGCCTTCTTCGTTGCGAACCACCACGCCCAGGGGAGCCGCGGAGGCCTTCTCTGTTTCCGCGGGGGTGAGCATGCCCAGCTCCATCATGCTTCGCAATACAAAATTGCGCCGCTCCAGCGCCCGCGCGGGATATTTGTAAGGCGAATAAATATTGGGACCGCGGATCACTCCCGCCAGCAGCGCCGCCTCCGAAGCACTCAGGCTTCCCACGTCCTTATTGAAGTAGGCGTTGGCCGCCTCCCCAAATCCGTAGATGGAAAAGCTTCCCCGCTGGCCCAGATAAACCTGGTTCGCGTAAAGCTCAAAGATCTGTTCCTTGTTCAGGCGTTGCTCCAGCAGGAGCGCCAGGAAGACCTCGGTGATCTTCCTGCCGTACTTCCGCTGTGGGGTGAGGCCGAAAATGTTGCGGGCCAATTGCATAGTCAGGGTGCTTCCGCCTTGCACGATTTCTTCCTTGCGGAACAAGTCGTGCATCGCAGAAGCCATGATGCGGTAAAAATTCACGCCGTGATGCGTGAAGAAACTGTGGTCTTCCGCCGCTACGACCGCGTTCACTACCGCCTTGGGAAGGTCCTGGTAGCGCACCAGCCGCCGCTTGCTGCGTGAGCTGTCAAACAATGTGGTGATGACTTCCGGCTCGAGCTGATAGCTCTCGAGAGGCTCCCGGCCGGAAAGCGAAGTGATGGAGGCAAGATGGCCGTTCGCAAATTCCAGCGCTGCCGGCCCCTCCTTGAAGGGATCATTGGCGAAAAATGACGACACGCCCGGCCGGATTTCCAGGCGGTTGCCCACGCGCCGGTAGGTGCCCACTTTTGACCCGCCCTCGTACTCGGCATAAAGCCCTTTGCGCAGGCGGGCCGCAATTTCGTCCTTCCCGATTGCCTCCCCGGGGTATACGGGTGTGGGCGCGGCAAACACCAGTGAGGCGTTGTTGAATACGTCGCCGCTCAGCCGCGCGTCAATCACCCGCGAGAAGCGCTCGTAGTAATAGACAAACACTCCCACTGCCACGACGAACAACAGCAGCCCAGTGCCCAGCAGGAGCTTCTTGCCGCTTCCCCAGCGCGATCTTCCCAGCCTCGCACTTCTCCCCCGGCCCTTGGATACGGACGGGCCCCGCGGCGCCGAACTGGGACGGACAGACACGTTTTATATCGCCCGATTTTCAGCGGAGTGGGTAAAGTGGAGTTGGAGCGTGTACACCTTCAAGTCCACGGGGACGTGGTAATCCAGCGTAACGGTAACTTTGTTAGGAGTCGCTTCCACCGTCATATCATCCGCGTCCAGGGTGAACCCCAGGTCCTGGGCCTTGAGGATGATGGTCTTGCGAATGGCCTCTTCCGAGGCGTGCTGAGTTTGCCAGAAAGGAGTTTGGTTCTGGATGTAATCGTTGAGCTGGTAATCGTTGATGTAAACGGGAAGGGTTTTAAAGGCAACAAAGACTAGCGCAGCGAGAAAGGCAAGAGAGAGCAGGGCTTTCAAAGTAATTTTGCCAGACTCCGACAACCGCATGAGACTCCCTGTGGTCTACAGACCCACTCTGGATTATCCCCGGCGGATTGCCTCCAAAAACGGGATAACCGAATCCAGCTTAACATCCTGAATTTGCTTTGTCGAGCGGCGGAAGATTTCCGCCAGCCCCTGCTCAAACTTGCGTTTTCCTACGGTCACACGGAGCGCCGCGCCAATCAGGTCCGCGTCTTTGAACTTTACCCCGGGCCGCTCCGCGCGGTCGTCAAACAGCACGTCGAGATGGTGCGCCCGCATTTCGTCATAGAGCTTTTCCGCCGCGTCCCTCAGGCGCGCGTCGTCCATGTTGGCCGCTGTCAGGATGATTTCAAACGGAGCGATGGAGGCGGGCAGGAACATCCCATCGCGGTCATGGTTCTGCTCCACCGCCGCGCTCAGGATGCGCTCGACGCCGATTCCATAAGAGCCCATCACCAGCGGCACTTCCTTGCCGTTTTCGTCCAGCACGGTGGCGTGCATGGCCTGCGAATAGCGCCGGCCCAGTTTGAAAATGTGACCCAACTCCACGGAAACACTGATGCGCAGCGGCTGGCCGCACTTCGGGCAAAGGTCCCCGGCGGAAACCACCCGCAGATCGCGAAATTCGGGCGTAAAGTCGCGCCCCGGAGTGACGTTGCGCAAATGCGTATCGTCTTTGTTCGCCCCGGAAATCATGCCCCGGCGTCCTTCCAGCGCCTTGTCGGCAAGAATCCTGACGCCCTTTAGCCCTACCGGACCCAATGAGCCCAGGCGCGCCCCCAGCAGCGCGCGCGCCTCCTCCGGCGTGGCGAGGCGAAACGTATCGGAACCGAGCGTTGCGGCCAGCTTGGTTTCACTCATTGTATGGTCCCCACGCAGCAGCACCAGAATCGCCTGGCTCTCCACCACGTAGACCAAAGTTTTTATCATGCGGTTGGCATTTTCACCTGTGAACTTCACCAACTCGTCGATGGTCCTCTGCCCCGGCGTCGCGAAGGGCTCCGGCGGCCCAACATTCGCGGGGTCGGTTACCGGAGGCGCGTTTCCTTCCGCCTTCTCCAGATTCGCCGCGTAGCCGCAATCGCACAGGGCGATCAAATCCTCTCCCGCATCGGTGGGCGCGGTGAATTCGTGCGAGTGCGTGCCTCCCATCGTCCCCGAATACGCTTCCACAATCACGTACTTCAGCCCGCAGCGATCGAAGATGCGCCGATAGGCGTCGTAGTGCTTGCCATAGCTCGCCTCCAGCCCGGCTTCGTCCAGGTCGAAGGAATACGAGTCCTTCATCCAGAATTCCCGCAGGCGCAGCAAGCCGGATTTGGGGCGCGGCTCATCGCGGAATTTTTCCTGGATCTGGTACCAGATTTGCGGCAGTTGCTTGTAGGAGCGCAATTCCCCGCGCGCCAGGTTGGTCATCTCCTCTTCGTGCGTCACGCCCAGCACCATCTCGTGGTCGTTCCGGTCCTTGAGCTTGAGAATGGTGGGACCGTAAGCGGCGTAGCGCCCCGATTCTTTCCAAAGCTCCGCCGGGTTGAGCGCCGGCAAATAAAATTCCTGCGCGCCGATGGCGTCCATCTCCTCGCGAATAATTTGCATGATCTTCAGGAGCGACCGCTGACCCAACAGCAGGTGCGCATAGACACCCGCCGCCACCTGGCGCATGTATCCAGCCCGCAGCAGCAATCGGTGGCTGGGAACTTCCGCCTCTGCGGGATCTTCCCGCAGGGTAGGAATGAAAACCTGACTCCAACGCATGTCATCGACCTTTCATATGAAGATGAGTCATTGTTGAAGATGCGGCCACAGATTGTCAAGGAATCGAGTTCCAGGGTTGAAGGCAGACTATACGTCTAGCCTTGGCCGCTCGGTGCAGAAAAGCAGTTTATGGGCAAATGGGTCCGGAAAAGCGCAAGTAACCCGCTGGGGGCCGGCTGCATCAAATAACCAAAGAAAGGTTCTATTCTTTTCTTGCCCCTGTGCTAAATTCTTTCACAACACCGCAACCCCATGTCAATCATAAGCATATCCCAGTCAGGTAAAACCTGCTTAACACAGGTAACTACCCGCTGAACACCTGCGTCTAATCGTGTTGAGAGCGGCGGAAGACCGCGCACAAAATAAAAATGACTCTCGACTTAATAAAAACGGCGGAGGGCGACTTTAAATCGCAGTTCAGATCATTCAGGAGGCTGACCATGCGAAGCAAACTCTCACTGGGGGTTTTGGTTGTCGTCCTGGGGGCCGGTCTGTGCTGGGGCGCCACGCCTCCCAACGATACGCAGACGATGCAAACCATTCAGTCCAAGCTTGACCATGCCAAGCTGGACCAGCACGGCAGCGTGCAGGTCACGGTTGCCGGGGGCGTCGCGACGCTCACCGGAACGGTGGACAATCTGGGAAGCAAGCTCGATGCGGAGAACGCTGCCCGCAAGACGCGCGGCGTGACGCAGGTCATTGACAACATTCAGGTGGGTCCGGCGAGCGACGCGCAGATCCTCGAGCAAGCGCGCCACGAGATCGTCATGTACTACGCTTACACGATTTTCGATAACGTTGAACTGGCCGCCCATAACGGCAAGCTGGCGGTGGCGGGACAGGTGACCGAACCTTTCAAGAAAAACGACATCGGCAGGATCCTTGAGCGTGTCAACGGCGTTGCGGTTCTCGACAACAATCTGGAGGTTCTCCCCCTCTCCAGTTTTGATAACCGTCTGCGCTTGCAGGTGGCGCGGGCCATTTACGGCGACCCGAATTTCATTAATTACGCCAACCTGGCGCGGCCGCCCATTCACATCATCGTGAACAATGGAAACGTGACCCTGGAAGGCGTGGTGGCCAACACCTTTGACAAGACGAAGGCGAATATGGACGCTCTCCACGCCGGCCTTTCCTTCTCCGTCGTCAACAATCTTCAGGTGGAGCAGCAACGCCGGTCCTGAAGAGTTTTTCCCCCTAAGCCTGCGCTGCGCAATTTCAGCGCAGGCTTTTTTTGTTTAGCGGAAGCCACGGGTTCATTCGGCCTCTTCTGGGGGAAATGATACCAAGCTTCATTTCACCCCCTCCCGTCTAGCCATTTCTCCGTTCTTCCATATAAGCGCGCAGCAGCGCGTTGATGCGCGTCTGATAACCAGCACCCTGGTTCCTGTACCACTCCACGACATCACTATCAATACGCAGAGTGAGAAGTTTCTTGCGCACCACGGGCTTCAGCCCCCGCCGCACGACTGCTCGCGCAAACATCGCAGGTGTCAATTCCGGCGTGTCCGACAGATCGATCTTCGAATCTTTCAGCGCGTCCAGGCGCCTCCAATCAGTCCGCGATTTCCTTGAAGTAGTTGGCTTCTTCATTCTTGGTCGCCTTTCGAACCGATATGATTCGGATGACTTCCTGAGTCTCGGTGTGTGCGATCACGATCACCCTTCCGCTCAGCACGCCCAGGGTGATGAATCGGGTTTCGTCATAATCAAACCGGTCATCTAGCACCGTGAGCGTTGTCCCTTCGAAAGCTTCTTCGATCCCCACAAAGTCGATTCCGTGCTTCTGAACGTTGGATTGCCGCTTGGCCTCATCCCATTCAAAGCGCATTCTTGGATTGTAGTTACATCTTGTAGTTACGTCAAGGCCTAACGTAACCTCATGGCAACAGATCGAACCACGCCCGCTCGAACCGGCCGCGCGAATAAATGAAGATGATCATTTTCCCGCTTGCCCCCGCGGCGTTCGATCCCTGGCAAGGCCGAAGGCGTGCGGACCCGCCAGCCGCTGGAAGGTCCTCACCACATCAATTCCTGCCGGATCCCCCGGGTGTCCGGCAATTTGCCAGGCATAGCCAACCCTTGACAACAATTGTATATTGACACTTACGATATATATCGTATTATAGATAAATCGAGCTTATCGCAATCGAGCTCCGCCCTTGCGGACCCGGAGTGACAATGCCGCAAACATCTGTTCGCGCAGCGGCCGCAGGTCGCGTTTCATTGGGAACCTCCGCCGAAAGAAGAATCGAAGTCGTTCGAAACGGAGTCCCAATAGACGCATGGCATCTCGGCGTAAGAACGGCAATAAAGATGCCTAATTGCACGAACGAACCCGGAATGTTATTGAAAAATAAAGAACGCCCACACAGAGGCCTGGTGTGGAATCGACCCACATGGGGAACAACCGGCCCGAATGATTAAGGTGCATCCGGGGATGTATTTGAAAACAAAGGAGCGTAGATGGCAGGACTGATGGGGGGCGGGGGCGAAAAGAAGTTAGAACCTGCCTGCCCTCGAAGCTTAGGCAAACACGCTATACGGGGGATATCCCCAGAAGTTATTGAAAAGAAATGGAAGTCATTCTGATTGTCCGCTTGGGAAACAGATTGGTCGCGACCGCGGCGTTGAGCAAGCGACGGCATTCAAATACTCTCTATTGGGGGGATTACCCCAGAAGTTGTTGAAAATAAAGAACAGCAAATGGCGCCATCCCACGCGGAAGGCGCCCAAAGTCTTGCTCGAGTCCGGCAAGTCAGCACGATGTTCGCGATTCAGCGGAGACTTCGAGGCTGGCGTAGCAGCGTTCCTGATGGTTCATCGCAAGAGTTGAGAGTCAAAGGCTCGAAAATAGGTTCCCGGTGCGGCATTCAGATCGGAAGCTCGTTTGGCTGGCGGGGGCGCCTCAGCGGAGGCCGTGGCAATCCGGCCGGGACGCGAACTTCCCTGCCTGGATAAGCGCACCCCAAAGCAGATTGCGGCTTCTTCAATCCTCCGTTAGTATTCCAAAGAAGGCGAATAAAGGTTGGGGGGAGAAATCCATGAACGCTGCAACAAAGTCGCGAAGCCTGTCGCTGCATGAAGTCGACCCGGAAGTGGCGCGCGCCATTGACCTGGAAACCGACAGGCAGGCGCGCACGCTGGAGCTGATCGCCTCGGAAAATTTCGTGAGCGAGGCGGTGCTGGAAGCGCTGGGCTCCGTGATGACCAATAAATACGCGGAGGGCCTGCCCGGCAAGCGCTATTACGGCGGCTGCGAATTCGTGGACATCGCGGAGAATCTGGCCATTGATCGCGCCAAAAAGCTCTTCGGCGCCGAGCACGCCAACGTGCAGGCGCATTCCGGAAGCCAGGCCAATCAAGCCGTCTATCTGACGGCGCTGAAACCGGACGACACGCTGCTGGGCATGAGCCTGGCGCACGGCGGCCACCTGACCCACGGTCATCCGCTGAATTTTTCCGGCAAGATGTACAAGATCGTCTCCTACGGCGTGCGCAAAGATACGGAGACGATCGATTATGACGAGCTCGAACGCCTGGCGCGCGAGCATCAGCCTAAGCTGATTCTGGCGGGGGCCAGCGCCTATCCGCGCACGCTGGATTTTGCGCGCTTCGGCGAAATCGCCCGCAGCGTGGGTGCGGTGCTGATGGTGGATATGGCGCACATCGCCGGACTGGTGGCCGCAGGCCTGCATCCCAGCCCTTTCCCGCACGCCGATTTCGTGACCACCACGACGCACAAAACCCTGCGCGGGCCGCGTGGAGGCGCGGTTTTCTGCAAGACGAAATTCGCCAAGGACCTTGACAAGATCGTCTTCCCCGGAATTCAGGGCGGGCCGCTGATGCACGTGATCGCCGCCAAGGCCGTCTGTTTTCATGAAGCACTTCAACCGGAATTCATCGAATACCAGAAGCAGATTATCTCGAACGCCCGGGTGATGGCGGAATCGCTGGCCGCGGAAGGTTTCCGCATCGTGGCCGGCGGAACGGACACCCACCTGATGCTGGTGGACGTGTTTACAAAGAAGGTGACCGGCAAACAGGCGCAGGAGGCGCTCGAGCGCGCGGGCATTACTGTGAACAAGAACGCCATTCCCTTTGACGCGAATCCGCCCGCCGTGGCCAGCGGCATTCGCGTGGGAACGCCCGCCGTTACCACGCGAGGAATGAAGGAGCCGGAGATGCGCCAGATCGCGCGCTGGATTGCCGAGGTTCTTCACCACGTTGACGACGCAGCCACGCAGCAGCGCGTGCGCACTCAGGTGGAACTGCTGACCGAAAAATTTCCGCTTTACGAAAGCCGGCGCGTGGTGGCGGCGTCATAGTGTGGCCGCCCTCCTATTCGTTGGGAGATCCCCCGGCTTTGCCGGGGCGGCAATCCGAGTTCGAGAGTTCCCGGAATCAGCAAGTCCTGGACTTTTGTCGTTTCGAACACACCCCTCACCCCAACTCCCCTCCCCCTCTTCCCTCTCCCCCGGGGAGAGGGGAGAAGGGGTGATAGGGTGAGGGGTTCCTTGGCGGTGGCTGTCAGCCATCCTTGAAGGGGCAAGCCACCACGATGATTACTGAGCGGCGCTACTTGCCAGCCGGCGTTTTTGCCGCGAGTTCCTGCACGCGTTCGAGGATGATGGAAGGCATCAGGGGATGAGCTTCGAGGGACTGTCCCACGCAGATTTCGAGTTGCGGGTGCTCGGCCTGCGCGGCGGCAATGAGGCGCGGCAAGTCGCGGCGCAGATGCAGTCCGAGGGTAAGGAAATAGGGAATCACCATCAGCCGTTCGAGCCCTGCTTCCGCCGCTTCCCTCACTCCGCCCGCCAGGTCAGGTTGCCCGCCGTCCAGGAACGCGGCGCGCACGTAGCGATAGGGTCCGGCCGCAGCTACGTTCGCGGCCAGTTCGCGCACGCCTTGGTTGGCTTCTTCCACGGGACTGCCGTGGGCAAACAGCAGAACTCCCGTTGCCGGTTCGTGTTTCATAACTCGGATACTACGCCCGTGGGCAGGAAAACCGAGGCCGCGCCGTAGATGCCCACGTTGGTGTGCAGCTTGGCGGGCAGAATTGGCGTCTTCGCTGCGAAGCCGTTGATCGTATGACTGGGAATGGTCTCACGGATTTTGTCGAACAGGGGCTTGCCGATGCGCGCCACACCCCCGCCGATGACGATGGCTTCGGGATCGAACAGCGTAATCATGCCGGCCAGCCAGACGCCCAGGTAGAAACCCGTCTCATCCAGAACGGCCTTGGCCACGCGGTCGCCTTGATGGGCCGCCTGCTGAATCATCAGCGGAGTGATTTGCTCGGAGTGGCCGCCCACGAGATCGCGCAACGCGCTGCGCGCGCTGTGCTCCTGTTCCAGCATCACGCGCGCCCGCCGCGCCATTCCCGGGCCCGCGGCGAGCGCTTCAATGCAGCCGTATGTTCCGCACCCGCAGCGGTAGGGGCTGTGAAAGTCGATGGAAACGTGCCCGCCCTCGCCGGCGATTCCGTTTTTGCCATGATAGATTTTCCGGTCGATGATGATTCCGGTTCCGATGCCGGTGCTCACGGTCACATAGAACACATCTTTGTAACCGACCGCCGACCCAAAGAGCACTTCCGCCAGACCCGCGGCGTTGGCGTCATTCTCCAATCGCGCCGCGAGGCCGAACTCCTTCGCCACCTGCCGGGCCAGTTGGATGTTCCGCCATCCGGGCAGATTCGGCGGGTTCAGCACGACGCCGGTCTTGGGATTGAGTGGGCCGGGCGCGCAGATTCCGATTCCCTTCACGTTCTTTGCGCCGCCCGCCGCACCCAACAAACGGCCGATCAGGTGGATGATCTGCGCATAACTCTTCCTGAATCCCTTGTCCGCGTGGGTGGGGACGACCTGCGATTCAACCAGCCGTCCCTTCTGCGTCACGAGCCCGCCTGCCACCTTTGTGCCGCCGACATCGATGCCAATGATCAACTGAGCCATCGTCTATTGTCCCCTTTCGGCTTCGCCCGATTCCCTCGACACTATTCCAACCGAGTGCGCGAAAAGAGTCCAGCGATAATTTTGGCGAATGCCCCACCCCCTTTCCCGGATGCGGCAGAGCAGAAGCCCTTGAATGTCGCCTTGGCG
>JASHTZ010000269.1 GCA_030040295.1 Terriglobia bacterium
GTGTCCGCCTACATTCCGACCAACGTCATCTCCATCACCGATGGGCAGATTTACCTGGAGGGCGACCTGTTCAACAGCGGCGTGCGCCCAGCCGTGAACGCGGGTATCTCCGTCTCGCGCGTGGGCGGCAACGCGCAGATTGACGCGATGAAGTCCATCGCCGGCATGTTGCGCCTGGAAATGGCCCAGTTCCGTGAGTTGGCCGCGTTCGCGCAGTTCGGCAGCGATTTGGATAAGGTTACGCAAGCGCAGCTTAATCGCGGCAAGCGCCTGGGAGAAATTCTGAAGCAGGACCAATACAAACCCCTGCCAGTGGAGAAGCAGATCACCATCATTTTCGCCACCACCAACGGTTATCTCGACGATCTGGCCGTTGAACAATGCCTGCCTTTCGAACAGGCACTCTACGAATTCATGGACACGGCTTTTCCGCAGGTCGGAAAGCAAATCGTGGAGAAGAAGGAACTCACGGAGCCGCTGCGCGAGGAAATGAGAAAGATGCTCGACGAATTCAAAGCGAAGTTTGTGGCAGACCAGAAGGCAAAGGCGTCTTGAAGCAAAATACGGAAACTCGAAACTGGAAATTCGAAACTCGAAATCCGCATGATCGTCCCGAGTTTCCAGTTTCTAATCCGTTGAGAGATCCCCCGGCTTTGCCGGGGTGGGAGTCGGAGTTTGACAGTTCCGGGAATCAGCGGGTTGTGACCATTTATCATTTCGAACGGACCCCTCACCGCAACTCCCCTCCCCCTCTTCCCTCTCCCCGGGGAGAGGGAAGAGGGGCGAAGGGGTGATCGGGTGAGGGGTTTCTTGGCGGTCAAGCCCCTTTGAGGGGCCAGCCACCGGAAAGCCTCCGGCTTTGCCGGAGGATGATTGCTTTCGAGTTTCCAGTTTCTAATTTCGAATTTCAGGTTTCGAGCTTTCAAGCTAAGGACCATGGCAGCACTGATCGACATTCGACGGCGCATCCGCTCGGTAAAAAGCACGCAGCAAATCACCCGGGCGATGAAGATGGTGGCTGCAGCGAGGTTGCGCCGGGCCCAGGACCGCATTTTCAACGCCCGGCCGTACGCCAACCAGATGATGGCGCTGCTTTCCAGTGCCGTCGCGCGCATTGCGGACCGTTCGCATCCGCTGCTGGCGGAGCGGCCCATCGCGCGGCAGCTTTTGGTGCTGGTCACGGCGGACCGTGGTTTGTGCGGAGCCTTCAACACGAATCTGATTCGCGCCGCGCAGACTTATCTTGAAGAGCACCGCGAGCGGGAAATCTCCATCATCGCGGTGGGCCGCAAAGGGCGCGATTATTTCGCGCGCCGGCCGGTGAAGGTGATTGGCGAGCACATCAACATTTTCGGCCGCCTGGAATTTACCCAGGCCCAACCCATTGCGCAAAGCATCATTCAACTTTATCAGGAAGAGAAAGTGGACTCGGTGGATTTCATCTACAACGAGTTCAAATCAATTATGACCCAGCGAGTGATGGTGGAGCGCTATCTCCCCATCAAGCCGATTGTCCCGGCCACGGGCGAAGCTCTGGTGGATTATATCTACGAGCAGCCTGCGCAAGATATTTTCAACCTCCTCCTCCCACGCTATGTGGAGATTGAAGTTTACCGCGCCCTGCTCGAGTCCCAAGCCGCAGAACTGGCAGCGCGCATGACGGCCATGGAGGCAGCCACCAACAACGCAAGGGATATGATCGATTCGCTGACCCTTTACATGAACCGCGTCCGCCAGGCGGCGATTACACGCGAAATCATCGAAGTGGTGAGCGGCGCGGCAGCGACGTGAGGAAAGGCAGCTTACAGCCCAGGGTCGTGCACAAAGATAGAGTGGGAAAGCGCCGGTAATTAGTTCCAACTGTAGGCTGTTAGCTTCACCAAAGGAAGGATTCGAAATGGCAGAGCAACACACAGGCAAAGTGGTGGAAGTCATCGGCCCGGTGGTGGTGGTGGCATTTGAAGGCGGCCATCTTCCTCCCATTTACAACGCCGTGCGGATTACCTCCGAGGGATTCGAAGCCCCGGTGCCCATCGATGTTATCGCCGAGGTCGAGCAGCATCTGGGCGAAGGGCGAATCAAGTGCGTTGCCATGCAGCCCACAGACGGAATGGTGCGCGGCATGAAGGTTGAGGACCAGGGCGGGCCCATCACCGTGCCGGTGGGGAAGGGTGCGCTGGGTCGCGTGATGAACGTCATCGGCCAGCCTGTGGATAAACTCGGCCCCGTGGAGTGTAAGGAACGCTGGCCAATTCATCGTCATGCTCCCTCGCTGGAGGATCAGAACACCACGCTGGAGCCTTTTGAAACGGGCGTGAAAGTGATCGACCTCCTCGAGCCTTACCTGAAAGGCGGCAAGACAGGCCTGTTCGGCGGCGCCGGCGTGGGCAAGACCGTGATTGTCATGGAAATGATTCACAACGTGGCGATGAAACACGGCGGCGTCTCGGTATTTGCCGGAGTGGGCGAGCGAACGCGCGAAGGCAACGACTTGTGGCTGGAGATGCAGCAAGGCGGCGTGATGGTGGCGGGCGATCCGGAAAAATCCAAGGTGGCGCTGATTTACGGCCAGATGACCGAACCGCCGGGGGCGCGTCTGCGGGTGGGACTGACGGGCCTTACCGTGGCGGAATATTTCCGCGACGTGGGCGGCCAGGACGTGCTGCTGTTTGTTGATAACATTTTCCGTTTTACCCAGGCGGGTTCGGAAGTTTCAGCGCTGCTTGGCCGCATGCCTTCCGCCGTCGGTTACCAGCCTAACCTTTCCACGGAAATGGGCGACCTTCAGGAGCGCATTACCTCCACCAAGACGGGTTCCATTACCTCCGTGCAGGCCATTTACGTGCCCGCCGACGACCTGACGGACCCCGCGCCCGCCACGGCGTTCTCCCATCTGGACGCTACTACCGTACTTACTCGCGCGCTGGTGGAAATCGGAATCTATCCCGCCGTCGATCCCCTCGCCTCCAGCTCCCGCGTGCTGGATCCGCGCATTGTGGGGCACGAGCACTATGACGTAGCGCGCGGCGTAAAAGCGATCCTCCAAAAATACAAGGACCTTCAGGACATCATCGCCATTCTGGGGATGGACGAGCTTTCCGAAGAAGACAAGCTCACGGTGGCGCGGGCGCGCAAGATTCAACGATTCTTATCTCAGCCCTTCTTCGTCACCAAGCAGTTCACGCGCATGGACGGGCGCTACGTGAAGCTCGAGGACACCATCAAGGGCTTCCGCGAGTTGGTGGATGGCAAGCACGATGCCCTGCCCGAGAAGGCGTTTTACATGGTCGGCACCATCGAAGAAGCGCAGGAGAAGGCGGAGAAGCTGAAGTCAGCAGCATAGACGAAGTTGCCCGTCGAAGGTCAAAGGTTGAAAGTTTGCCTCGCAGCCAACCTTTGACCTTCAACGTTCAACATTTGACGGTAATCATGGCTGAAGCCACACTTCCAACCGAGATTCACCTTGACATTGTGACGCCGGACCGTTTGGCGGCGCACGAGGCGGTGACGGGTGTCACGCTTCCCGGCAAGAACGGCTATTTGGGAATTCTGCCCGGGCACGCCCCCCTGCTGACGGAGCTTGTCCCCGGCGCGCTGGAATACACCACCTCAGGAGCCCAACACGCCATGGTGGTTGATTGGGGGTTTGCGGAGGTCCTGCCCGATCGCGTCATCGTGCTGGCGCAGACCGCCGAACGCGCGGAGGATATCGACGTGGAGCGCGCCGAAAAGGCCAAGGAGCGCGCCGAGGAGCGGCTGAAGCGATTCACTGATCCGGAAGTTGACATGGAGCGGGCGCAGGAAGCGCTTCGCCGCGCCATCGCAAGGCTCGAAACCGCCAAGAAAATCCCGGAATGATTTCCTTCCACCTCTCCCTCCCGGAGTGAGGCCATGCCGAGCGAAGCCATCCTGATCGTCGAGGGCGACATCACGCGCCAAAAAGTGGACGCCATCGTTAATGCGGCAAACACATCCTTGCTGGGTGGCGGAGGCGTGGACGGAGCAATTCACCGCGCGGCAGGGCCGGAACTGCTGGAAGAATGCCGCAAGTTGCACGGCTGCCCCACCGGAGAAGCCAAAATCACCCGCGGATATCGCCTGGCGGCCCGCTGGGTCATCCACACGGTGGGCCCGGTGTGGCGCGGCGGCAAGGATTTTGAGGGCGAATTGCTGGCCAACTGCTACCGTCAATCGCTCGCACTCGCCGTTCAAAGTGGCGTGCGCAGCATCGCATTTCCCGCCATCAGCACCGGCATTTACGGATTTCCCCTCGAACGCGCCACGCGCATCGCCGTCCGCGAAGTGCGGGCTTTTCTGGAAACGAACCCGGCCATTGATAAAGTACTCTTCGTCTGCTTCGATTCCCACACGCGCAGCGTGTATGAAAGCGTGTTGG
>JASHTZ010000270.1 GCA_030040295.1 Terriglobia bacterium
GATTTGCTGTTCATGATGAATTCCTCCTGCGGCTACTGAAATTTGCCAGTTCGTAGGGGCGAGGTGCTGAGGGTCGTAAAAAATAAACAATCTCACGCAAAGGCGCAAAGACGCGAAGTCAAACACGGCAGAAGGGCTTTGCTTTCTTGGCGGTGCTTTGCGCGTTGGCGTATTTGCGCGAGGTGTTTTTCTTTTGAGCAGATACTTTCACACCTTTGCCGCCTCGCCCTCGTGGCATGGGCTTCCAGCCCATGCGCACGGCCAGGGTGGCCGTGCCACGACGGACAATTATGCAAACTTTGTAATATCGATCTTGGGATCGTAGACTTCCTTGGATTTTTGCAACTGTTCCCACGTAATCGGCTTGCCGGAGTAAGCGGCGTTGCGGCCCAGCATGGCGCTCAGGGCGGATTCCGCACCTTGCGCTGCCTGATTCTGGAATTGCCCGCTGGTGATGCTGGCCACGAATGACTTTTCCTTTTCCGAGTCGGCGTGGTCAAGCGCGCCCGCGAACTTTCCCGACGCGGAGAAAGCTTCGTCCCCGCTGGGTCGCAATCCGGCATCCCATTTATTTTTGCCGGCAATATCAACTCGCCAATCATAATGCGCCTCGGAGCTGCCATCTGATCCGTACAAAAACACCGCGGCGTCAAAAGTGGGATGGCCGAATTGGCAGGACCCGAAGCTGACTTGCACGTTGTCGGGATAGGTGAAGAGCACGTTGAAGTTGTCGCTGCAGTTCCCGTCATCGGTGCGAACCTTGCGGTCGCGGGTGCCCACGGCCTTCACGGGGTGAGCTTGCAGCATCCAATTGCACATGTCGATCACGTGGATGTTTTGTTCCACAATGATGTCACCCGAGAGTTTGATGTCCCACACCCAGTTTCGCAGGCGGCGCTCCTCTGCAGAGGCGTTGGGCCATTGCGGACGGTCGATGTGGGCGCAGTAGTAATATGCCAGCCCGCATCCAATCTTCCCGAGCGCGCCCTCGTGGATGCGTTGGGTAATATCCACCATGGGCGGCGCATTGCGAATCTGGAATCCCACCGCCAGACTTATTTTGCCCTGCGTCTTTTCCCCAATGCTGATGACGTGATGCGCCCCAGGCACATCGACGGCCACAGGCTTTTCGCAATAAACGTGCTTGCCGGCGTCGACGACGGTTTCAAGATGATGGGGATGAAAATAGGGCGGCGTCGTAATGAGGATGAAGTCCACTTCCTTGGAGTCGGCGATCTGCTTGTAGGCATCAGGGCCCTTGAAGAGCTGGGAGGAATCGATGGGCGCGTAGCCTTTCGCTTGCTGCAAATCGTCGAAGTGTCGCCGTCCCTTTTCCAGTTGGTCTGGAAAGAGATCGGCAATGGCGGTAACGCGCGAATCCGCGTTCTCAACAAAACTGGAGCCCTCTGCCGTGGCCCGGCCGCCGCAGCCGAGGATTCCGAAGCGAAGTTGCGAATTGGCGGCCGTGCCGCGCACTTGCTGCGGCTTGAGAATGGTAAAGCTTGCGGCCGCCGCGGCAGCTCCCAGGAATTCCCTTCGGTCAAGTTTCTTGTTTTGGTCGGTCATTTCGAATCCTCCTGATATTTGTAGCGGCGCTCTACGAGCGTCGCGCGACGGTCGTAGACCGCCGCTACAATTAACGAAGCGGGCGCAAATAGATATCCTTAAATCGTATTTTCACTCCGCCTCCGGTATGGAGCTGCAAACCGATGACACCCTCGCTGAAGTTCGGATGAGGATCGGTGAAGTCCACACACGGCACTCCGTTCAAGCGCGTGACGTAGTGGACTCCCTGCTCCGTAATTTCCAATTCGTTCCAGTCGCGCGGCTTGATGGCCTGCTCGCAGGCCGGAGTTCCCATCGCCACCCAGCCGCGGTGGCCGCTCTCATAAATTGAGCCCGTGTGGCGCGTGGGATCAACCTCGATCTGCATGCCTTCAATGTCCGGACCGGTCTTGGGCGAGTTGCCGGTGATGCGCGAGCGGGTGAAGACGCCGCTGTTTCCGTCCGTCTCCGGCTTAAACTTCACGCGCAGCTCAAAATTGCTGTAGGTTTTCTTGGTGGTGAGATAACCGTAGTGGCCCACGGTGCTTTCGCCCAGGATTGTTCCGTCTTCGGAGACCCACTTCTCCTGGCCGTTATTCACCCAGCCACTCAGATCCTTGCCGTTGAAGAGAGCAATCCAGCCCTTTCCGGGGGGCGCCTGGGCCTTGCCGGGCAAGGCGAGCGCCAGACCCATCATGAATAGCAACATCTGTTTCATCGTTGAACTCCTCGCGCCTTCTTGCCTGCAGAGGCAGGAATGATCATGGACGTCGCTCGCACCCGCTTACTTCTGAAGAACGAAGATGATATTCGCAACCGAAAATGAAATCTAGAAGAAAGCAGGAGGATTTTTCGATGCGGCATGCGCAGCATCATTCGCGGTTGTAAGACCTGGACGGCAGCAGGAGCTGAATGCCGAAATATCCCAGGAAGTAGGTCTGATTGGGCCGCGTTGGTTCAAAGCTGCGCCCGGCCATAAAGAGAAGGATAATGGGGTAGTGAAGCTTGTATCGGCCGCCGAAATCAAACGTCGGCTGAGCGTCGGGGGCGTGGAAAGGGCCCTGGGAATAAAACTCCGTGTCGAGCTCGAGTTTCTTGGTGATGTCGCGCCCCGCCACCAGGCCGGTGATGAAGCTGTTCGGGCCCTTGCGAACGAATTCGTACCCCAATTCCAGGTTGACGTCGACAGGGCCGACCTTCTTGGAGAATTCAATCGGCATTTCGAAACTGTTGTAGGGCGGCGTAATCCCGCGCCCCACAGCGTGGTTGGGATTATTGAGATAAAATTGCGGGAAAATCGAAATCGACAGGCCGTCCTCGCCCTTGTCATAAAAGCGCCACTTGACTCCCGGATTGGATTGATTCATGCCGAACTTCGTGGGGGAACCGGGATTCTGAACGCGCAGCCACGCACTTTCGTAGGTGAGCTGGATGCGATCCCCGATCCCGAAATTCAAGTCGAGGTCGGGCGTGTGAGAAACGGATTGATCGCTGTAAAAAAACGGCATGTACCCGATGTTGATTTCCCAATTGTTGTTTCCGGGAGTGCCGGTATCGTTGGTGTAATAAGGCGGGCCACCCTGGCTGAAGGCAGGCGATGCGGCAAAAAGCATCACAAAAACAGGAATGAGAATGCGCAAGAACACTGCGGGAAGATGCGAGCCGCGTGGCGAACGCCGGTTGGTATTCTGGACCGACTCCACGGCCCCAAACCTCGCGATGAAAGTAAAAAAATTATTGTACCATGGCGTGTCGTGCATGCAGGGCCGCCGCACAAGGCCGCCCGGGCGAGAACATTCCAGGAGGCGGAAATGAAGGAATTGGGAGTCGGCATCATCGGCACGGGATGGGTTTCAGGTGAATACATTCGGGCGTTCGAGTTGAATCCGCACACCGAAGTTCGGGGTATGGTCAGCCGCGATCGGGCGCGCGCCCAGGCCAAAGCCGAGGCGTTCCACGCGACGCACTGCCGCGCCTACGGCCGATTGGAGGAGATGCTTGCGGATTCATCCATTCAGATTGTGGTGATTTGTACTCCTCACCACCTGCATGTCGCGCAGGGCGTTGCCGCGGCTCAAGCAGGGAAGCACTTGGTTCTGGAAAAGCCCATCGCGCTCGACATCGAGGGCCTGCGCAAACTTCAGGCCGCCGTACGCGCCGCCAAGGTCAAGACCGTGGTGAGCTTCGTCCTGCGCTGGAATCCGCTCTTTGAAATGATCAAGACGTTTCTCGCGGACGGGTTGTTGGGGAATTTGTTTCTCGCCGAGGTTGATTATTTTCATGGCATTGGTCCCTGGTACGGCCAGTATGAGTGGAACATCAAGAAGGAGATGGGTGGAAGCAGTCTACTCACCGCGGGCTGCCACGCCGTCGATGGACTGCGCTGGTTTGTCAGCAGCAAGCCGGTAGAAGTTTGCGCTTTCGGAAATTTCAGCCGCCAGAATCCCTTGCGCTACGAATACGAACCCAATAGTCTGACCATGGTGAAATTTGAGGATGGAACGATCGGCAAGGTCGCTTCATCTATTGAATGCGTGCAGCCTTATATTTTCAACGTGGAGCTCTTCGGGGACCAGGGGACGGTGCGCAACAATCAGATTTTTTCAAAGCATTGGACCGGCCAGAAAGGTTGGGCCACGTTTCCAACCGTCCTTCCTGACAGCGGTGACGTTACGCACCATCCATTTAGCGACGAGGTGCGGCACTTCGTCGATTGCATCCTCGGCAATCGCGAATCGCACGCCAACCTGGAAGATGCCGTGGTGACGCATGAAATCTGCTTTGCCTCGGAACTTTCGGCGCGCGAAGGCCGGCCGGTGAAGTTGCCGCTGTGAAAAAAGGAGGATTCAGGAGTGAGTAGACAGAAGTCAGAATTTCCCTCCCTGCGCCCCAAGACGCTCAGTTGCTTACTTCTTGTGCTCGATGGCAGAACGCGTCTCCCCCAGCGTCATCAACAGTGATTCACGTGGAATACTGGTTACAAATGGCCTGATGAGCCAACCAAGACCGGCCGGAATGCTGCGTGTCAGGGAGATGGACTCCACTTCAACGTAAACTCCCCGGTCTTTCTCCTCGAATCGCCAGTAGGAATCGAGGCGCCACAAAAAACCGTCATCGTGCCCGACTGGTTTCTCGTGCTCAGTGGGCAGTCCGGCATCCACCACTTCGGCAATTCGAGTCGCAATGGACCGGCTTCGGCAATGGGTGGAGTCAATGGGAAAGTATTGCACTTCATGGTTTGTGTTCAGGGTGATCGTGATGACCTTCTTTTCGCGGAGCCGATAGAAAATCTTGAAGGTATCA
>JASHTZ010000271.1 GCA_030040295.1 Terriglobia bacterium
GAGCGATTGTAGGACAAACTCTCGGGCGGCGCAATGTGCCGAGAGGCTGTAGCGGCGCTCTATGAGCGTCGAGGGCGGTCGATAGACCGCCGCTACAACTGCACCTGTACCCTCCGTCAGCGTATAATCAACGCCGGATCGATAGGGGGATTACATGGATCGCCCAACGGCTTGGGAATTGCTTTGCGAATACACCAAGAACGAGAACTTGCGCAAGCACGCTTTGGCAGTGGAAGCCTGCGTTCGCGCCTATGCCCGCAAATTCGGTGCAGATGAAGAAAAGTGGGGCGTGGTGGGATTGATCCATGATTTCGATTACGAGATTTATCCGAACGCCCCTGACCACCCGCTGAAAGGGAGCGAGATTCTTAAAGAGAAAGGTGTGCCGGAGGACGAACGCCGCGCCATCCTTGGCCACGCCGAATATACCGGAGTTCCCCGCGATACGCCGCTGGCCAGGACGCTTTTTGCCTGTGACGAATTAGCCGGATTCATAACCGCCTGCTCACTGGTCCGGCCCGATCGAATCGCCAGCCTGGAAGCGAAATCGGTGAAGAAGCGCATGAAGGATAAAGCCTTCGCGCGCTCCGTAAGCCGCGACGACATCACCCGAGGCGCGGAAGAACTGGGCGTCACGCTGGATGACCACATCACTTTCTGCGTCGGGGCCATGCGAGCGATCGCAGGGCAATTGGGCCTGGAGGCCGGGGGTGCCACACCGGAGTTGTAGCGCGGGTGTCCCCACCCGCGCGACAGCGAGCTCACAGCGTGACTTTCTGAAGATAAGTCGGCACCGTGGCATTCCAATGCAACTGCTGCACGATGCGTTCGCACAGGGCTTCGCTGGCTTTGGGCTCGCCGTGCACCAGAAACGTCTTCCCCGGCGGCTTGGCGAACCGCGCGAGCCAGGCAAGAATTTCGCCGTAATCGGCGTGGGCGCTCAGGCCTTCGATGGTCTCAACTCGCGCGCGCACGCTTACACTCCGGCCGTGCATCTTCACGGACTTGGCGCCAGATTGAATCGCCTGCCCGCGCGTTCCTGCCGCCTGAAATCCCACAAACAGGATGGTGTTGCGATGGTCCGGCAGGCAGCGCTCCAGGTGATGGATCACGCGCCCGCCCGTGGCCATGCCACTCGCGGAAATGATCACCACGGGATAGCGCGAGTTGTTGAGCTGCTTCGATTCATCCACGCTTTTGTCGAAATGCAGATCGGGCAGGGCAAAGGGTTTCATTCCGCCCGCCTCGAGCGCCTCCATGACCAGGCTGTGATCTTCGCGGTGGGCTTCATAGATCTGGGTAACGTCGATGGCCATGGGGCTATCCACGTGAATCGGCAGAGAGGGCATCTCATTCGCGGTGATCAATTCGCGAAAGAGAAAAAGCAGCTCCTGAGTTCGTCCGATGGCAAAAGCGGGAATCACCACCGTGCCACCCTGGCTCGCGGTGTGCTGCACAATTCCCGCCAGACGCTGGCCGATGTCCTCCTTGGGGTGCAAGCGGTCGCCGTAAGTGGACTCGAGCAGCATGTAGTCGAAACCGTCCTCCGGCACTGCCGGCTCGGGAATAATCATTTGGGGAAACCGGCCCAGGTCGCCGGAAAAGAGGATTTTCTTCACCTTGCCGTTATCGCGCACCGTTAATTCGATCATGCGAGCGCCGAGAATATGTCCAGCGAAGAAAGTGCGCATCGTGAAGTACGAAGAAATCTCTACCGGCTGAGCGGCGTTGATGGGGCGAAGGTATTCAAGCGATTTGACCGCTTCCTCGTAGGTATAAAGCGGCAGGGCGGGCGCGTGCTTGCTGTACTTTTTGAAGTTTGCATACTCCGCGTCTTCTTCCTGAAGGTGCCCGGAATCCGGCAAGACAATCTTTGCTAGGTCAACAGTGGAAGGGGAAGCAAGAATCTGGCCGCGAAAACCGTCTTTGATAAGACGCGGAATGTAACCGACGTGGTCCAAGTGCGCGTGCGTGAGCAGCAGCCATTGAACGCTGGACGCGGGAACGGGCAACGGATTCCAGTTGCGCAGGCGCAGCTCCTTGTCGCCCTGAAAGAGCCCGCAGTCGACCATCAGCCGCTCGCCGCCGGCTTCCACCAGGTATTTCGAGCCCGTCACCGTGCCGGTGGCGCCGAGAAAAGTCAATGTGGACATTGGGCGTTATTCCTTGGGGAGAGTCAGGAATCTCAAATCAGACATGGGGAAATCCTTCACATTATCTGTAGCTAAGGTCAGGCTTTCGGCCAAAGCCACAGCAGCGATCATCGCGTCAGGCAAGCTTAGAGTCCTGCCTCTTTGGCGCCACTTAACCCTCAGCTCGCCGGCATTGCTAGCGGCTCCGCGGGTCGTCTCGATATACCGCAGATTGTCGAAAAGCTCATTGGTAACGCGAGCCTCCTGGGGTCGCATACCCGAATACACTTCGGCGACGGTGATAGCGCAACAGGCAAGAGAATGCCCCTGCCCCTTCAAAGTTCTCAACAACTCCCAGCGCCCACGTCGGCGAAGCAGCGCATCAATGATTATGCAGGTATCAAGGAGGATTGTCATGGTCGAGAGCGGCGGCTGCGTCGCAGGGAAGCGCGGTCAGCTTCGCGCCGCATTTTCTTAACCCAGGCCGCGGCCCCCCCCGCCGCGTCGATGTCTGGGTGGTCTTGGGGATTCCAAGCGGGAGTGTCCCTTTCGAAAAAGGCGGAAAGGCGGCGACGCTTCTCTTCTTGTCGGCCCTCGTCCGCAAGTCGAGCACGAATAGCATCGTCCTGGTCGGAAGAAGGGACATTCTCTGTCTCAAATGCGTTCTGCCCATCAACCGGAAACGGGTGAACATCAAGAGTATCGCTTACAGTCAGGATTCCAGTACTCATCGCAATTTATTCCCCTCCCTCATCGACGACAAATAACATACTCGCTAATGAAAATGGTTCCGAGCCTTTCATCTCCTGTCTCAATTCCAGCGCGTAGTTTCCTGGCTGCTTGAAAAGGCTCGCAACGAGAGCCCAGATCGATTGCACCGGGCCAAGATGCGAGAACGAATCACGCCAATTCCCTGGTATTTCCTGGCCTGAGGAATGCAGGACCTTCAACGAAACAGTGCACGGTCCGTTCGCAACAATTTTGTAGTATACGAAGAAGAGCCTATCATCCCGCGGAGTCCTCGGAATAATGATCCTGTCGAACAGACCATGAAGTGTCACCTTCCCATCGCGGCCTTTGGTCGCATTCTCGCACAGGAGGAACGCCAGTGCTTTCGCCTTCACCATGGAAAAACGATACCAGATGCAGAGCGGCGTATCAAATCACCACGGACTCCTGATATTCACCGAAGACCTTGCGCAAGGCATCGGAAATTTCTCCGATCGTCGCGTAAGCTTTGACGGCATCGAGGATGGCGGGCAGCAGGTTGCGGTCAGAGCGCGCGGCGTCTTCCACGGCTTTGAGCGTTGCCGCTACACGCGAGGAGCCGCGGCGGGCGCGCAGCTTGGCGAGGCGCTCTACCTGCTCGCGCTCGATTTCAGGATCGATGCGCAGCAGCGGCGGGGAGGCGCTGGTGTTGTCCACGTAGCGGTTCACGCCCACCACCACGCGCTCCTCCTTTTCGATGGATTGCTGATAATCGTAGGCCGCCTGCTGGATTTCGCGCTGCACAAAGCCCGATTCGATGGCGCGCACCATGCCCCCCATGGCTTCAATTCGTCTCAGATACTCGCGCGCCCGGGCTTCAATTTCATCCGTCATTTTTTCAATGGCATAAGACCCTGCCAGCGGGTCGACGGTGTTGGCCACACCGCTTTCCGCTGCCAGAATCTGCTGCGTGCGCAGTGCGAGTAGCGCGGATTCCTCCGTGGGCAAGGCCAGCGCCTCATCGCGTGCGTTGGTGTGCAGTGATTGCGCACCACCCAGCACGGCGGCCAGCGCCTGCAGCGAAACGCGCACCACGTTGACGTTGGGCTGCTGCGCGGTGAGCGTGGAACCCGCCGTCTGCGCGTGGAAGCGGAACATCCAGGAGCGCGGGTCGCGAGCCTTGAAACGCTCGCGCATGATTCGCGCCCACAGCCGCCGCGCAGCGCGAAATTTGCCGATTTCTTCCAGCAGATCGTTATGCGCGTTCAGGAAAAACGACAGTCGTGGAGCAAAGTCGTCAACCGCAAGGCCGCGCCCGAGCGCCGCTTCCGCGTAGGCGATGGCGTTCGCAAGCGTGAAGGCCACTTCCTGCACGGCGGTCGAGCCCGCTTCGCGAATGTGATACCCGCTGATGGAAATGGTGTTCCACTCAGGCGCATGGTCGCGGCAGAAGGCAAAGATATCCGTCACTACGCGCAGCGCGGGAGCTAGCGGATAAATGTAAGTTCCGCGCGCGACGTATTCCTTCAAGATGTCGTTCTGAACCGTTCCCGAAAGGCGCTGGAGATTTGCGCCCTGCTTCTCGGCAACGGCAAAATAGAGCGCCAGCAGAATGGCCGCCGTGGAGTTGATGGTCATCGAGGCCGAAATGCGCTCAAGCGGAATTCCCTCGAAGAGCGTTTCCATGTCTTCGAGCGAGTCGATGGCCACTCCCACGCGGCCCACTTCCCCGCGCGCCAACGGATGGTCGGAATCAAGCCCAATCTGCGTGGGAAGGTCGAATGCAACGGAGAGTCCGGTTTGCCCCTGCGAGAGCAGGTAACGGTAGCGGGCATTCGATTCGCGCGCCGAGCCGAAGCCCGCGTATTG
>JASHTZ010000272.1 GCA_030040295.1 Terriglobia bacterium
GCGATTGATTCCCTGCGACTTTATCGCTTTCGGACACGCGCTCAACCCGCTGGGGCGGCATCACGACATGCTGCTGGCCAACGTTTTTGCGCAGGGTGAAGCGCTGGCGTTCGGAAAAACTCCCGAACAGGTGAAGGCCGAGGGCACCCCGGATTGGCTTGTGCCGCACCGCGTTTTCGAAGGCAATCGCCCTTCGAACACCATCCTTGCGGACCGCCTGACGCCGGAGGCGTTGGGCAAACTCGTGGCTCTCTATGAGCATATTGTCTTTACCCAGGGCACGATCTGGAACATAAATTCCTTCGACCAGTGGGGTGTGGAACTGGGCAAGGTGCTGGCGCAACGAATTATCCCTGAGCTCGAAAGCCCGAAAGAGCAGGCTTTGGGGCACGACGCGTCAACTAATAATCTGATTCGCCGCTATCGCAAGCTCAAAACACAGGAGTGAATTATGCAACTTGGAATGGTGGGATTGGGAAGAATGGGGGCCAACATGGTTCGCCGGCTCCTCAAGGGCGGTCATCGCTTGGTGGTGTTCGACATGTCGCCCAAAGCTGTAAGTGAGATGGTGCAGCAGAAGGCGGAAGGGAGCTCGTCGATTCAGGAATTTGTTTCGAAGCTCGAAAAGCCGCGAGCTGTTTGGCTGATGGTCCCCGCCGGTGCCGTGGATCAAACCATCGCGGACTTACTGAAATTTCTCGAGCCGGATGACATCCTTATCGACGGCGGCAATTCGTATTACGTGGATGACATTCGCCGCGCCCGGGAGCTTGGCCCGAAGAAGATTCACTACGTCGATGTGGGAACCAGCGGCGGCGTCTGGGGCCTGGAGCGCGGTTACTGCATGATGATCGGCGGCGAAAATGAGGTCGTGAAGCACCTCGACCCGATCTTCGCGACTCTGTCCCCCGGAACGGGCACTCTAGCCCGCACGCCGGGCCGCGAGAAGCTGGGGGGGACCGCCGAGCATGGTTATTTGCACTGCGGAGCCAACGGCGCCGGCCACTTTGTCAAAATGGTTCACAACGGAATTGAGTACGGCATCATGGCCGCGTACGCCGAGGGCATGGGGGTCCTGCGTGGCGCCAATGCGGGAAAGGACAAGGACTTGATTGACGCGGAGACCACGCCGCTGCGCCACCCCGAATACTATCAATTCGATTTCAACCTGGGTGACGTTGCGGAAGTGTGGCGCCGCGGCAGCGTCATCGCCTCGTGGCTGCTGGACCTGACCGCGGCCGCACTGGCGAAAGACGAACAACTCTCGCAGTTTGCGGGCCGGGTTTCGGATTCCGGCGAGGGCCGGTGGACCATCAAGGCGGCAATTGACGAGGCTGTGCCCGTTCCCGTGCTCTCCGCTGCGCTCTACCAGCGCTTCACCTCGCGCGGGGAGTCGGACTACCAGGACCGCTTGCTCTCCGCCATGCGTTTTGCCTTCGGCGGACATCTTGAGAAAGCCGCCGCCAAGTGAAAGGGGATTTGTGATGACCAACAACCAGTCTGACGCTCTGGTGTTCTTCGGCGCCACAGGCGACCTGGCGTACAAGAAGATTTTTCCGGCCCTCCAGGCCCTGATCAAGCGCGGGCGTCTGAACGTGCCCGTGGTCGGGGTAGCCAAGGCGGGATGGAACCTTGATCAGTTTCGCGCCCGGGCCCAGGACAGCCTGGAAAAACACGGGGGCGTGGACCGCGCAGCATTCCAAAAGCTGAGCGGCCTGCTGCACTACGTTGACGGCGATTATAAAGACGCAGCCACGTTTCAAGCCGTGCGCAAAGAGCTCGGCAACGCGCGGCGGCCCGCGCACTACCTCGCCATTCCTCCCGCGCTTTTCGAAACCGTGGTGCAGCAAATTGCCACGGCAGGCTGCGCGGGCGAACCTGGGGAAGGCCGGGCGCGCATGATCGTTGAAAAGCCCTTCGGGCACGACCTCGCTTCGGCGCGGGAGCTTAACCGCATCCTGCATTCTGTCTTTCCAGAATCGTGCATCTTTCGAATTGACCACTATCTGGGCAAGCGGCCGGTGAACAACGTGGTGGTCTTCCGCTTTTCCAATGCCTTCATGGAACCGTTCTGGAACCGCAATTACATTGAAAATGTGCAAATAACCATGGCGGAAAATTTCGGCGTGGAAGGACGTGGAGTGTTCTACGAACAAAATGGTGCGATTCGGGACGTCATCCAGAACCATCTCTTCCAAATCATGTGCTGTCTGGCGATGGAGCCGCCTGTGCGCAACGACAGCGAAACCATTCGGGATGAAAAGGCAAAAGTGCTAAAAGCCATTCCGGAATTGGAAGCGAAAAATCTCGTGCGCGGGCAGTTCCGCGGTTACCGGCAGGAAAAGGGCGTTGCGCCTGATTCCAAAGTTGAGACGTTCGCCGCCCTGCGATTGGAAATCGATTCCTGGCGCTGGAAAGGCGTGCCCTTTTATATTCGCGCCGGAAAGGACCTCCCAGTGACCTGCACGGAGGTTTTTGCGCGCTTCCGCAAGCCTCCCACGGTCATTAATGGGGCGGTGTTGTCCCACAACTACATGCGGTTCAGAATCAGCCCGGAAATGACCATTGCCGTGGGCGCCACCGTGATGGGCGCCGACGAGACGATGAAGGGCGAGAACGTGGAAATTGTCGCGAGCCACCTATCAAGTCCGCACGAAATGGAAGCGTACGAGCGCGTGCTCGGTGACGCCATGGCCGGCGACGCCACGCACTTCGCCCGTGAGGATTATGTGGAGGAGGCTTGGCGAATCGTTGATTCGGTGATTAAGCCCGGCATGCCCGTCTCTGAATACGAGAAGGGCACTTGGGGTCCCAGCGATGAAGAGCATAAAGTCCAGCCGCCGGGAGGCTGGCACAACCCTGCTGCATCCGAACAGGATTCGGGCACTGCTGCTCACGCAGGATAAAGAATATGGTGGGCCTTGGTTGACGATCTTAGGACTCTTCCAGTCTGTGCTTCCGGCCTTTTGCTCCCTATACTTTCACCTTGTCGAGCGGTGTTCCCAAGTCCGGGTCCTTGAGAAGAGAGAACAGGTCTTCGGTCCAATCCGCACCGAGCGGAAACGAAATATCTTCGAGCGTGGCGAGGAGGAATTTCTGGGCATAAGGGGTGTATTTGTTGGACGTTGTGCGCCTCAGATCCTTGTTCTTTTTGAATGCGAACCGCCACTCACCTGCGAACGGCTGTAAGCTAACGCCCAGTACGTCGTATTCACCAACCAAGTAGCATGTCGTAACAATCTTTTTGCCATTGGGCAGTTTAATTCGCCTAGCATCAGAAGCATCATTCTGGACTCTTGCGGTGAACCTTCCCGGCTTTATTTCCCTGATCGAGTTCGTCTGTAGGCTCTTGAGCTGAATGGTGTACTGCTTTCCACGGATATTGAAAGTTCGATCCGATTTTGTCTTCTTGTGGTCATCCGGCTTAAAGTGCTCTTTGATGCCGAGTCTTTCGAGGAATTTGACGAATGCAGCCTCCGCGACATAGCCGTAGGTCATGCCTCGGAGACTGGGATTCTCCTTGAGAAGCAGCATCAATGCTTCGTTCTCAATCCAGTGATGTGGGTCGCGGATGTTGTCGAGCACGCCCTCAAAGGTTAGGGCCTGAACTGGCTCCGCTGGTTTGATTGGGACATTCGGGGCTTTCGGTTCGTCCTTAGTCACTCTTCGCCTCATCAAGGAGCGAAGCTGGCAACACACCTAAACCTCGTGCTACCTTATGGATGTTCGTGAGGGTGATGTTCGTCTCGCCACGCTCAATGCGTCCCATGTACGTGCGGTGTACGCCGCAGCGGTCAGCCAACTCCTCCTGCGAGATTCCCTTCTTCACGCGGAGTGACCGAACACGTTGGCCAAAGGCTCGTGCAATGGAATTCGCCATTGATGGCAGGCTACGAGATATGCTACATATACGTCCACAGCGTAGAAGTAGCGAGATCGGAGATATTTTTGAATCGTCAACCCCGGCAGTTTCAGTCACGGCTGTTTGAGTTGCCTGAGCCACCGCTCTTTGCGAAGCGGACGCAGGGCGGTGAAGCCACATCAGATGTTCTCGTGTCCGCCCATGTAGGTGGCAATGCTGAAATCTTCCCTCGCATCCTGGAGCTCCACGTCCCGAAGGGCTCGAAGATTGCCGACATCACGTGGGGCCAAGGCGTCTTCTGGAAGAATGTGCCGGATGGAATGTACGACGTCCACGGCACGGACTTGAAGACCGGAGTAGACTGCCGAAAACTGCCGTATAAGGACGGGAGCTTCGACTGCATCGTCTTCGACCCGCCTTACATGGAGGGTTTTTTCCGACGAGAGAAGAGTCACCTTGGCGGATCGGGGACGCATTCGGCATTTCGCAAGGCATACTCGAACGGCGCGGAGACGCCGGAGGGAGGACCGAAGTGGCACGCTGCCGTGGTCAGTCTATATGTCGAGGGGGGCAGGGAAGCTGCGAGGGTTTTGCGGAAAGACGGCATCTTCATCGTAAAGTGCCAAGACGAAGTCAGCGCCAACCGCCAGTGGCTTACACACGTTGAAATCATCAATGAGTACGCGAAGACGGGGTTTTACGCTCGTGATCTCTTCGTGGTGGTTCGCCCAAACCAACCAGGGGTGAGTAGGCTGATAAAGCAGGTTCACGCCAGGAAAAATCACTCATACTTCCTTGTCTTTCAGAAGGCCGGAGCCGTAAGGAAAACGCCCCCCGCTCCATAATACGATCAGTCAAACGATCGCGTGGGCCGCGCCGCACTCTTCTTCGGCTCCGGTCTGAGGCTATTGTGTTTGACGAGCGCATCCCTAAAAGTACTCACCCGGTCGCTCCAGTCCGACATCGATCTCATCGGCGCCGTTCCGATGCGCGCGTTGGGGACTCCGGATGTGTCGGCGAGACTGCCGGGGTGGTTGAAGCAGCCTTGAGCGCGGCGCCGGTCTGCATCGCCTCAATGTAGTTGCTGCAAAGCGTCGCGTCCGTCAGGCCCAGCGTGCGAAGCAATTCTGAGGCTTGATGGCAGATGGCGATGGAGCACTCGACGGCGAATGTGCGCACCAGCCGAGCGCGTTTTTGGAAGCTGCGTCCCGGGTTTACGAGTGTGGTTCCCGCGAGGATTACCTGAATCTCCACCCACAGTTTGGTGGCAAGGTCCGCCAACGCTGCGGCCTGTGGCTGCCATGCAGAAATTGAATCGGGCTTCAAGCCCTGGCGGATGAAATATTCCCGAATGAGGTGGACGCTCTCGGAAGCCAGTTGCAAAGCTCGCCAGGCCGGACCCCACAGCGTCTCCATCGATCCACGATAATGTCCCACGTCTTCCTGTATGCGCTCCAGCGGCGGCAGGATTTCCCCCGCGCCGGTGGCCGATCCCTCCAATAAACCCCTGGCGATAGCGAGCCGCAGAATTTCCGACGCCCCCTCCCCGATGGTCAGCAGGCGCGCATCGCGATAGTTTTGTTCCACCTTGTAATCCCCCATGTAACCGTAGCCGCCGAGGATTTGCACCGCCTGGTCAGCAATGCGCAGCGCGGATTCAGTGGCGAAGACCTTCGCCATGGCGGCTTGCACTTTGAAAGGCTTGAGCTGGTCGGCGCGCTGGGCGGCACTGCGCACGGCCTGCCACGCTACCGACAGGCTCTCCTCCATGCGCGCGAGCTTGGCGCGGGTGAGCGGTTGGTCGAAGAGCGTGCCGCCTGCGACCTTGCGCTCTTTGGCATAACTCTCCGCGCGCTGCAGAGAATCGCGGGCCAGCCCGAGGGCAAGCGCGCCAATGCCCACTCGTCCCCGCAGCAGAACGCGACGCGCCACTTTATCGGCGCTCCCCAGGGGCAACAGGATGGCATTATCGGCCACTGCAACGTCTTCAAACTTCAAAGCCGCCGTGTCCGAACGATTCATTCCCATTTTGTTATGCAGCGGCGTAGGTTGCACGCGTCCTTTGCTGCCCTGTTTCTCGACGATGCAGGCAGTCAATCCTGCGTCCTGGCCGGCCTCGTTGATGGCGCGCGCCAGAACTACGAAAACGTCCGCGTGGCAGCCATTGGTAATGAAGGTTTTCTCTCCGCTTAGTTTCCAACCCTCACCGGTTCTCACCAGCCGGGTCCGCATGTCGTTGAAGATGTTGCTTCCTGCCTGCGGTTCGGTGAGGCACCACGCGGCAATCTTTCGGCCGGAGGTCAATTCCGGAAGGTATTTGCGCTTCTGATCGTCGCTGGCGCCTAAGAAAATGTGCGTGGTCGCCAAGGATTCGTGAGCCGCGAAGGTAAGCGCTAATGAACCGTCGCAGGCCGCGATGCCTTCAATAACCGGGAGTAAGTTCTCAAGTGACCCGCCCTGCCCACCATATTCGGAGGAAATAGCCGTACCGAGGAAACCATTCCGGCCGGCCAGGGAAATGAAACGGGTGGGGAAATCCTCCCGACCCAACGTGCGAAGATAGGGCAGAAGCTCGCGTTGCGCAAACTCGCTGAGTGACTTCGCGAGCAGTAGGGAATCTTCATCCCCGTGCAGTTCCGTCAACATCGATTCTGCCATAGTTTCGCGCTCACTTATTGTTTAGAGCCTGATTTCGGCATTTTGGTTCGATGAGGCTTTCTCCGCCCTTTCGGCTGCGCTACACTCATTCGGTCGGCGGAAAGGTCTCGCTAACGCGGCGAAGCGTGCGTTCAGCGAATCGGGAGAGGCGCCACGTCAAATCACGATTGACCAGGAGTTGTCTTCCGATGAGTTCATTTTAAGCGTGTTGAACTTCTGCTGCAAGGAGAGGTCCGAGCACGCACGAAAAGCCTTAGCGAGAGGGGAATTCATGGGCGATTTCGCCTGGAAACCTACTAAGAAATATCTGGAGCAATCGCGGGTGCGGGAGTTCATGAACCTGCACGGCATCGACTCGTGGCAAGAGCTTGTGAGCCGGTCGGCGCGCGACATCGAATGGTTCTGGAATTCTGCTCTCGAGCATTTAGGCGTGGAGTGGTTTAAGAAGTACACCCGCTTGTACGATGACTCGCGCGGCATGCCATGGACCACCTGGTTTCACGGCGGGAAGCTTAATATCGTTCACAATTGCATTGACCGGCACGTGCGTGACGGGCGCGGAGCGGCCACAGCGCTCCGCTTTGAGGCGGACGACGGTTCTCGACGGACGGTAAGTTATCAGGAACTCTGCGATGAAATCAACCGGCTTGGCCGCGCGCTGCGGCGCCTGGGGATCGGGCGGGGGCAGCGCGTGGCCATGTGCATGCCGATCTGCCCCGAATCGGTTACGGTGATGTTTGCGGCGTTCAAGGTTGGCGCCGCATGTATGCAAATGCCGGCGCGGCTTCCGCCGGAGGAAGTGGCGTCTCGCCTTCGGCAGGCGCAAGCCCCCATTCTATTTCTCAACGACGGTTATCCCCGCGCGGGAAAGGTTTTCAGCAGTCAGGGCATCTACAACGCGGTGATGGAGTCCGTTCCTTCGGTGCAATGCGTCGTGGTGCATGAGCGAATCGGCAACGGCCTGGCGCAGAAGCCGCATTGCGTCTCGTGGACTGAGGTGATGCGTCGCACAGGCTCGGATGGCGTAGTGGAAACGGAAGCACTGGAATCGGAGCATCCAGCGCTGATTCTTTACAGTTCCGGCACAACGGGCAAGTCGAAGACCGTAATCCACACACACGGTGGAGCGCTCGCGCAGGCGGTAAAAGAAGTTGGGTACGCGTTTGATTGCCGCCGCGACGATGTTTTCTATTGGTTCACGAATTTCGGATGGATGATGGCGCCCTGGGAGTTGATCGGGGCGTTGTTTTTCGGCGCGGCGGTGGTGCTCTATGAAGGCACGCACCTGTTTCCAACGCCGCACCGCCTTTTTGAACTTATCGACGAGCACGCCGTTTCCATTTTCGGTTGCACGCCGTCGGTGCTGCGCGAGCTCGCCAGTCTGGAACTGGATGTCCACGCGCATAATCTTTCCAGCCTTCGCATCCTCGCCACCACGGGCAGCGTCATTGATGCGCCAACTTGGAAGTGGTACTTCAAAACGTTTGGCCGCGAGCGCTGCCCCATCATGAACATCTCGGGAGGAACGGAACTTATCGGCTGCATGGTGTACCCTTTGCCGGTAATGCCGCTGAAACCGGCAACGGTCGGCGCGCCTGGGCTGGGCATGGCCCTGGACATTGTGGACTCCGATGGAAATCCCGTCTGCGGCGAGCCGGGGCAACTGGTGTGCCGCAAACCGTTTCCCTCAATGACGCGCGGCTTCCTCGGCGACCCTGAGCTTTACCTTCAGACTTACTTCCCCAAAGGGCTGGACTACTGGGTGCACGGTGACCTGGCGACGGTGGATGAGGAAGGTTATTGGTACCTTCTCGGACGTAGCGACGACTTGATTGTTTGCGGCGGCGTAAAGCACGATCCCCTGAAACTGGAAGAAAAGCTCTTGGAATTTCCGGGGCCGCCGAAAATAAGGGAAGCAGCGGCGGTGGGCGTGAATGATGCCATCAAGGGTGAACGAATCGTGTGCTTCGTGGTCCTGGCCCTGCAAGCCGCGTCCGCAATTTCTCCGGAAGCCCTTGCGAAACAGCTCAAAGCGTACGTCAAACAATCCTACGACCCGCTTGCCCAGCCGGAAGAAATCCACATTGTTCGTGAGATTCCGCTGAACCTCTCGGCCAAGATTCCACGCAGGCTGATCCGCATGGTCTATGAGGGTAAGTCTCCCGCAAACATCACCGCGCTCGCCAACCCGCAAGCTCTGGACGAAATCCGTCGAGCAGCTCAGAGCGTAAAATGAATTGTCTTGCCGCAAGGCCGCAACAACAACCAAGTTAATGTTTCAAGCGGTCACGCCATGCAAGCAGGCGCTTCGCCTGCTTCAGGTGAGGTGCGTCCAGCATCTTGCCATCGAGAGCGAGCGCGCCTCGCCCCGGATTCGATTCGAATGCCGCAACTACCCGTTCGGAATAGGCAATCTCGTCGGCAGTGGGTGTGAAGACTTCGTTGATGACCGGAACCTGCGTGGGATGGATTGCCAGCATACCCTGGAAGCCTTCGCGACGCCCTTTTTGCGCATAAGCGCGGAGACCCGCAGAATCCTGATACGCCGGGTAGACCGTTTCAATGGGCGCGACAGAGGCTGATGCGGCGGCAGCCAGGCACAACGATCTCGCCAGCTCGTAGAGCGGAGTGAAATCGCCGCGCTCGTCTCGTGCCGTCGTAGCGCCCACTGCCGCTGAAAGGTCCTCGGCGCCCCAGGTAAGGCCGGCGAGTCGCGGGTTCCCATCGGCGTACGAACCTAATGTAAAGATCGCGTTTGGTGTTTCGGTAACAATGGGGAGGACCTTGGTTTCGCCCCTCGCTCGCCCAGCAGCATCTTCCAGGGCGTTGAGGCGCTGACCGAGTTCGATAATTGCCGCCACGGATTGCGCCTTGGGAAGCACGATGCCTACCGGCCCCGTTGACACGGCTGTGGAGAGATCGGGCTGTGCGTCCGGCGTATTCAGCGGGTTGATTCGGACCCAAAACTGCGATGAGGCCGGCAAGGGACTGCGGGCGAGCGCCTTGATCTCCGCCCTTGCCTGAGCCTTGTTCTGCGGCAAGACGGAGTCCTCAAGGTCAACGATCACTGCGTCTGCGCCCGATGCGAAGGCTTTGGCGATCCTCTCAGGCCGGTCACCCGGAACAAACAACCACGACCGCGGGGTCACGAAACGCCTCCCTTCCGGTCACGCGGATTTCTTCATCAGCGCCGTCCGCCGGCATTGGCAAACGATTTCATCGCGCTGGTTGAACATCTTATGCTCAAAAGTCACGATGCCGGCGTTGGGGCGCGACTTGCTCTCGCGCTTGTCCACAACTTGTGTTTCAACTCGCAATGTATCGCCTACAAAAACCGGGTGCGGCATGGAGACGGCGTCATAGCCGAGATTGGCCACCAGCGTACCCAACGTGGTGTCGTTCACAGAGATGCCAACCATCAGGCCGAACGTAAAGGTGCCATTCACGACGATGCGCCCGAACTCCGTCGCCCGCGCGTACTCCGCATCCAGGTGAAGCGGCTGGGGATTATGGGTAAGAGCTGTGAACAGCAGGTTGTCCGTCTCCGTCACGGTACGGCGGATGCTGTGCGCGATCTGCTCGCCGACGTTGAGTTGGTCATAGGTTCGTCCTGGCATGGCATCACTCCTTGCGATCAAGCTGGACCAATACAACGCCCTCGCTTACCTGTTCGCCCTCCCGGGTGGAGACGGCCGTTACCGCGCCCGGAAATGGGGCTTGCAGCGTGTGCTCGATTTTCATGGCTTCCAGAATTACCAGAGGCTGCCCTTTTGCCACCTGGTCCCCCGTTTTGACGCGCAGCGCGATAATGCGGCCGGGCATGGGCGAACTGATCCTGCCGGTGGATGCTGTGCTGACGGCTTCGGCCAGCAATGTGGGGTCGGTGAAGGGGTAGGCATTCCCGCCTGAAAAAACCACGATGGCAGTTCCGAAGTCGCGGGCGGGCAGTGAAGCCGCCAGGCGCGACGTTTGCTCAACCTGGTAACATCGCTCTCCGTTTTGCAGGCTGACGTGCAGGTGGGTTGGTGCGTTCAATCGAAAGCCACCGAGGGCGCGCCACGGCTCCTGGGGATTCCACCCCCGGGCCAGTCGCGCGCCGGCAGCCGCTTCCACGACCTGCTCTGACGGTTCGGCGGATGGAATCAGCCGGTCCCGCCGATTGTCGATAAACGATGTGTCAATGTTCCCCGCGACGAAATCCGGGTCGGTGAGAATGCGCGCCAGGAATGCGGCATTGGTTTTGACTGGCCACACCTCCACTTGCGAGCACGCGTCTGCCAGGCAAGCGGCCGCGGCAGTCCGTGTGGGGCCGGAAGCGACGAGCTTCGCGATCATCGGATCATAGAAGCTGCTGACTTCGCCGCCCTCTTCCACTCCCGCATCGACGCGTACCTCTGGTGGCATGCGGAAGTGCCTCAACGCTCCGGTGGATGGCAGGAAACCCGTGGCCGGATTCTCCGCGTAGAGCCGCGCTTCCATTGCCCAGCCGCTCAATTTGATTTCCTCCTGGCGCAGCGGCAAGGGCTCGCTGGATGCCACGCGCAATTGCCACTCCACTAGGTCTAAACCGGTGATGGCTTCCGTCACCGGGTGTTCCACTTGCAGCCGCGTGTTCATTTCCATAAACCAGATGTGGTCAGCATCCAAGCCCTGGCGCGCGTCTGCAATGAATTCGACCGTGCCGGCGCCTTCGTAGTGCACGGCGCGCGCGGCCTCTAGGGCTGCCTCGCAGATTCGCCGGCGCGTGGCCGCATCCATTCCTGTCGCCGGCGCTTCCTCAATCACTTTTTGATACCGTCGCTGGATGGAACAGTCGCGCTCGAACAGGTGCACGAAATTGCCCTGGCGATCTCCGAACACTTGCACTTCAATGTGACGAGGGCGTTCGATGTATTTCTCCAGAAAGACGCGGTCATCGCCGAAGGCTGCGGCGGCCTCGCGCTTCGCTGAGGCGAGCGCCGCATTGAACTCCTCCTGCGCCACGACCCTGCGCATGCCCTTGCCACCACCGCCCGCCACGGCCTTAATTAGGACGGGCCAGCCGATGGCCGCGGCTTGGCGGGCCAGACCCGCTTCCGTTTGGTCCTCGCCCAGGTACCCGGGCGTGGTGGGCACGCCTGCCGCTTGCATCAGCCGCTTCGCCGTGTCCTTCTGCCCCATGGCGCGAATAGCGTCCGGCAAGGGACCAACCCAAATATGGCCGGCGGCAATTACCGCTTCGGCAAAGTCCGCGTTCTCGGAAAGGAAGCCGTAGCCGGGGTGCACGGCATCAACACCCGCTTTTTGAGCCGCGAGCAGGATGTTGTCGATGGAAAGATAGCTTGCACGCGCCGGGGGAGGGCCAATTTCGATGGCGGCGTCCGCTTCGCGCACGTGCGGCGAAGCAGCATCCGCCGTCGAGTAGACCGCGACGGTTCGCACGCCCATGCGCCGCGCGGTGCGAATAATGCGGCGGGCGATTTCGCCACGGTTTGCGATCAGTAGGGAATGGATCATGGGCTCACATGCGGAAGACGCCAAAGGTTGTGGCGGGAACCGGCGCGTTCAGGCTGGCGCTGAGGGCGAGTCCCAGCACATCGCGCGTCTGGACGGGATCGATAATGCCGTCGTCCCACAGCCGGGCAGTGGCAAAGTAGGGATTGCCTTCCTCCTCGTAGCGCTCGCGAATCGGCGCCTTGAAACTCTCCTCTTCGCCGGCGCTCCACGTTTCCCCCTTGGCTTCCATTCCATCGCGTTTGACGGTGGCAAGGACGCTCGCCGCCTGCTCGCCGCCCATCACGCTGATGCGGCTATTCGGCCAGGTGAAAAGGAAGCGCGGTGAGTACGCTCTGCCGCACATGCCGTAGTTTCCCGCGCCAAAGCTGCCGCCAATCAGTACCGTGAGCTTGGGCACTTCCGCGCAGGCAACTGCCGTCACCATTTTGGCGCCGTCCTTGGCGATTCCTCCCGCTTCGTACTTCCCGCCCACCATGAAACCCGAGATGTTTTGCAGGAAAAGGAGCGGCACGCGGCGCTGGCAGGCGAGTTCAATGAAGTGGGCGCCCTTCAGCGCGCTCTCCGAAAAAAGCACGCCATTATTCGCCAGAATGGCCACCGGAAATCCCCAAATGCGCCCCATCCCGCAAACCAGCGTCGTGCCGTACAGCGATTTGAATTCGTCAAACTCCGACGCATCCAAAATCCGCGCCAAAATCTCATGAACGTCGTACGGCGCCCGAACGTCAACGGGTACGATTCCGTAAACGTCCGTGGGGTCGTAGGCGGGCGCACTTGGTTCGCGGATATCGATGCCGGGCAGCTTCTTCGTATTGAGATTGCCTACAATTGTGCGGATGAGCGTCAGAGCGTGATCGTCATTTTCCGCCACATGATCCACCACGCCGGACCGCCGGCCGTGCGTTTCCGCGCCACCCAATTCCTCGGCGCTAATCACTTCACCCGTGGCGGCCTTCACCAGGGGCGGGCCGCCCAGGAAGATCGTGCCTTCGTTGCGGACGATCACCGTCTCATCGCTCATCGCCGGAACATACGCGCCGCCCGCCGTGCAGGAGCCCATGACGCAGGCGATTTGGGGGATGCCTTCCATGCTCATGCGCGCCTGATTGAAAAAAATTCGGCCGAAATGGTCGCGGTCAGGGAAGATTTCCGCCTGATGGGGCAGATTGGCTCCACCGCTGTCCACCAGGTAGACGCAGGGCAGGCGATTCTGCTGCGCGATTTCCTGCGCGCGCAGATGCTTCTTCACCGTCATAGGGAAGTAGGCGCCGCCTTTCACGGTCGCGTCGTTGGCAACAATCATCGTCTCGCGCCCCGCGACGCGCCCGATGCCGACGATGATGCCGGCGCTGGGCGCTTCTCCGTTATGCATATCCCAAGCCGCCAGTTGGGCGATTTCCAGGAAGGGCGCGCCGGGATCCAGCAAGCGCGTCACCCGCTCACGCGCCAGGAGCTTGCCTCGCGCAACGTGCCGCATCCGTGCCGTTTCGGGGCCGCCCAGAGCCACATGCGCCACGCGCGCGCGCAATTGCTTCGCTAGCTCCTGATGATGCGCAAAGTTTCGCCGGAACGGCTCCGCTTCGGGATTGACATGACTCTCCAGTTTGGGCATGGCAAGCGCTTCGACCATGGACGAAGATTCGCCTGGGTACAAGTGAAAAATGACATTCGTTTGGATTTTTTGCAAGCGTGAGACTGGGAAAAAGTCCGCAGTAAGCTCTGTTTTCCCTTTAAGTCTTCATCGTCACGGAGCAGCGGCAAGTAAAGATAGTCTAAGCTATTGAAAACATAGCAGGCCTGGGTAGATTCGGACTCCCGGCCTACGGTTTAGGAAACCCCGTCCCCAACCGTTCACCCTGTTCGGATTTACGACTTTTCAGTCGTATATAGGGGCTCTCATTC
>JASHTZ010000273.1 GCA_030040295.1 Terriglobia bacterium
GATCGATGAGTTGACGCACACGGAGACGCGCTCCATTGTCTGCGTGCCGATCAAAGCCCACGGCCACGTGCTGGGGGTCATCGAACTGGTCAACACACTCGGCAAACCCAGCTTCGGCACGGAGGATATTCCCATCCTCAAGAGCCTGGCGGATTACGTGGCCATCGCCCTCGAAAACGCCCGTTACGTGCAGCGCATCCACGAGCTCACCATCACCGACGACTGCACGGCGCTCTATAACGCCCGGCACCTCAACTTCGTGCTCGATACGGAAATCTATCGCTCCAATCGCTACGGCTATGAATTTTCGGTGATCTTTATTGACCTCGATCACTTCAAACAGGTCAACGATGTTCACGGCCACTTGGTGGGTTCCAAGCTACTTTGGATGATCGGCGACAGCATTAAGGGCCATTTGCGCATGATCGATTACGCCTTCCGGTATGGAGGCGACGAATTTGTGGTTCTGCTTCCTCAGACATCCAAGGAGAACGCCTTGATGGTGGTGCGGCGCATCCGCGAGCTGCTGCTCAACCGGACATTCTTTACGGAAGAGAAGATGAATATTAAAGTCACCGCCAGCTTCGGAGTGGCGGCCTTCCCCGTGGACGGCCGCACGCGCAAGGACCTCCTCCGCCAAGCGGACGAGGCTATGTATCTCGTCAAAAATACCAGCCGCAACAACATTGCCCTGGCGGGGCAAGGCATCATCGGCTGACGCTCGCCTACACCGCGGCTTTTTCCGCCACCCTCAGCAGCCCTTCCATGGACCGTTCAGTGGTTTCGAGGTGCGACATTCCCGGCGCACTGTACTCGCATTCCAGCGACATGGTGCCGGTGTAATGGTTTCGGCGAAGGGCGCGGAGTTGGCCCACCAGGTCGATGCTTCCCTCGTCCGCGAAGGCGTTGGTGCACTGCTTTCCCGGCGAGGAGCACTGCACGCCCTTCAAGTGCATGTGCCAGATGCGGTTCTTCGGCAACACGTCGTAGCCCGAGGGAAAGGAAACCTCGCCCCGGAACCAGGGATTGCCCACGTCCCAGTTGGCGCCCACGTAGGGCGACTTTACCGCGGCCAGGAGCCGCGCCAGCTCGTGCCCGGTTCCAACGTTGCAAGAGCCTTCGTCTTCAATGGCGATGCGCACTCCCTGGCTTTTCGCCACGGCGGCGGCCTTCTCGAGCTCTTCAGCCACGCGCCCGGCAATCCGTTCGGGCTCAGCAACGCGCCAAAAGGTAAATCCACGCAGCGTCTCCGTACCCCAGGCGTGCGCGCGGTCGGCAGCCCGCTTCAGCAAATCCATCTGCCCGGAGTAAGGGTAGGCGTCCTTCTCTTTCACGACGATTTCCGTGCCGGGGAGAGTGCACTTGTAGAGAGCCGTACTTACTACCGAAACTCGAAAACGGTATTGGTCCAGCAGATTCCGCACCCGCTGAATGTCCTGCGGGCTCGCCTCCGTATTGTAAACGCGCCCCCAAAGGTGCCGAATTTCAACCCACTGGAGGCCATAGCCCTTCATGATTTTGAGCGCTTCTTCAAAGTCGTCGGAGAAGCCGTCGGATATCGCTCCGAGCTTAAAGGTGCGGAGCGCCGCCGCGCTCTCCGATTCACCCCACATCCGACCGGGAATCATCGCCGCCAGCGGTGCGGCCAGAATGGTCTTCATAAAACTTCGCCTTGCGCGATGCGGCATATCATCTCCTCCCTCTTGCACGCTTGTCTGTTTTCAGTAAACGCCAGACATCGCGTCCGCGATCGACAGCGCGAAAGGCCCAAGTTTGCCCGCTTAGACGGATGACTGAAAACTTGCTTCACCTCTTCGCGCCTTCGTAACACCCCAGCACTCGCAAGAAGTTGGCCACCTCGCTCAAGTGCGCCAGCGCCTTCTGGCAACGGTCTTCATGCACATTTCCGAGGAAATCGATGTAGAAGAAGTACTCCCACGGCCGCCCGCGCAAGGGGCGCGATTCCATTTTGGTCAAGTCAATATCGCGAAGGGCGAAAACGCTCAGGCATTTGTAGAGCGCTCCGGGTACGTTGCGGGTGGAAAACACGATTGAGACTTTGTTGGCATTGCGGCTGATGCGTGCAGTTTTCGAGAGCAGAAAGAAGCGCGTGTAGTTTTCGCGATGGTCCTCGAGATGCGCGGACAGAATGCGGGCATGGTAAACCTCTGCGGCAATGCGGCTGGCGATGGCGGCGGCCCCGGGCGGGTGGGTTTCAGCCAGCATTTTCACCGAGCCTGCCGTGTCGTAGAAGGTCACCCGCTCCACCTGAGGATTCCGGGCGAAGAATCGGCTGCACTGCGCCAGGGCCACCGGATGGGAGTAGACCTGGCGCACGTCTTTGCGCTTCGTCCCGGGCATGGCGATGAGATTGTGGACAATTCTCAGGCTCACTTCACCTACGATGTGCAGACGGTTTGAAAGCAGCAGGTCGAAGTTTTCGTAAACGGAGCCCGCCAGCGTGTTTTCAATCGGTACGAGGCAGTAGCTCGCGCGTCCCTGGGCAACGCTCGCAAAGGTGGCCGCGAAAGTTTCGCAGGGCAGCACCCGCACGCGCCGCCCCAGCAGCTTGTACGTTGCTTCCTCGCTGAACGAGCCCCGTTCACCTTGGAATGCGATCAATGTTGCGGGCATGAATCCGGTCTTTTCCCCCTGTAACGACAAAGGAGGGATGCTACCACGCGTGGGCAGGGGCGACAACCCTATCCCGCATGAGAACAGAAATGTTGTGAAGGCAGTAGATTTGAATCAGACGGGACGGGAAGGGGAAGGAATGTACTCAAGCCCGAATTCGTATTGGCTTGATCCGGCAGGCTTGCCCACCCAGACGACCCGTGCCAACATCGGGTTAGGAGTTCCTCCCAGGAGAACCACTTCCACGGTCTGGCCGGAGGTCAGTTCCGTGTCCGTCCTCAAGCGCATGCCGGATTTCGAAAGATTGATGGATTCAGCGGTAATAACGGTGGCATCGTCTCCCGAACCTGCGATGAGCGAATACGGCAGCCTGACCGGAAGCCGGTGTCCCTTCCGTTGATTCTGGTGTTCGTCGTTATCCATGGGGAGTATACCTCTCCATAGATTCTAGATTAGATTTCCCCGCCATGCCAGCCCTCATACATTTGATCCGGCAAAGGTCAGCCAAATGGGGAAGCAGCGAGGCGTTTGCGGGCAAGGATGGGCCCTCGCAACAGAGACCACAGAGGTTTATCGAGAAAAATTTCTCTGTGGTTCTCAGTGGCCTCAGTGGTGAGGGATCTTTCTTGGCATTGACCGAAACCCCCCGCAAGGTGCGATCATCTATATCATCAGCCGATTGGGGATTTACACGATGGCGATGTCTCACGCCGACTACCGGCACAGACCTTCCGCGTGGGAAGGCATCCGTCATCTGCTTTGCCCGCGCTGCCGCACCGGCAAAATCTTTTGCACATCCATCTTTCGAATCTTCCCGCAAATGAACGAGCGCTGCCCCGAATGCGGCCTGAAGTTTGAGCGCGAGCAGGGTTACTTCCTGGGCGCGATGTATTTCAGCTACATGCTGGCAACGGTGGTCATTTCGCTGTTCGCCCTTCTGGTGTGGGCGGTTCTCCACTGGGATCTTCCCGAATGCGTGGGCGCGGGCTTCCTGCTTTTCATGCCCACCGCATCCGTCCTGACTTTTTTCTCCCGAGTCCTGTGGATTTACATGGATCAATCCATTGACCCGGACCAGAGCCCCTACTGACCGTCGCTTCCACTTGTTTCAGCTTTAAGGCGGTCGGCGGCGAGATTCATCTTTTCAAGGTCACGCCCGTTTGCAGCACTGCATTTCCAGTGCAGCCGGGCATTCGAGGGTTTCAGGCGCGCAGGATGGACTGCACCAGCTTGCGCGCTTCCACCACGTACTGTTGCATTTCGGAGAGGAACAGCGCGGGCTGAACCTTGGCGAGCGCCGGGTAGTCGCGCGTCAGGATGGACCAGGCGGGGTCTTCCTCCATCTTCCAGTGGTTTGTATCCTTGATACCATAACCGAGTTCATTCGCCATGCAGAGGCGGTCCGAGAGGCCGACGAGGGAAACCAGCACGGGATGGAGTTTGGCCTGCTGAACATCATGGTGGTGCTCCACCACTTCGGCAATATCCTCGGGAAGACGCCAGTGCTCGGCCAGGATTTTACCCGTGTCGCAGTGGGTAAAGCCCAGCGCGGACTGTTCCGCCTGGTGAAGTGGAATCTGTTCACTCTTGGCCAGTAGCGCCGCCGCGCCGAACTCCTCCCGAAAGCCCAGCATGTTGACCAGTTCACCCAGGTCGTGCAACAGGCCGGCCAGATAGGCGCGTTCCGGCTCCTTGTAGTTGGCCTTCTTCGCGCAGAAGCGGCTCACCAGGCCGCAACCCAGCGAATGCTCCCAGAAGACCAGTGGATCAATCGCCCATTTGTCTTTGGGCAGAAGGTTCAATAGGCTACAGGAGAGCAGAATCTCGCGGATCTGCCGCACGCCCAACACCACAATGGCGCCATGCACGGACTTCACCTCGCGAGAGCGGAAATACAGCGCGGAATTCGCCACGCGCAAGCACTGGGCGGAAATCGATTCATCGCACGACACCAGGTCCACGATGCGCTGCACCTCCACCTGGTCCACCGGCCGCTCAAGATAGAAGAGCAGGGGACGAATGATGGCGGGAACGGTCGGGATGTTGTTCAGCTTCTCCACGCGTTCGCGGATCAACTCTCGAAGGGTCTGTGTCATGGTGGATTCGGCGAGCTCCATGTATTTTATCGGCAGGTTTGAGACAAAACATAAGAGTGGGGTTGATAACCTTGCAGTCAGTAATCACCGCCAAAAGGTATCGCATGCCGGCACGCTCCACTACCGCGTGGCGGAGGGCCTTTCGGGCGTGGAGCTGAGCACCACCACATCCACGCGGCGGTTCTGTGCCCGGCCTTCGGGGGCTAAATTGCTGGCCACGGGATGGTATTCCGCGTAGCCGGCGGCGGATAGCCGCAGGGGGGGGAAATCGTATTTCGTAATAAACAGCCGAATCATTTCCGTGGCGCGCGCGGTGGAGAGTTCCCAGTTGGAGGCAAACTGCGCGTTGTGAATCGGCACGTTGTCCGTGTGGCCCTCGAAGCGAATGTTGTTCGGCTGGGCCATCAGCACCTGGGCGATGCGGCGCACGGCCGCTTCAGAAGTGGGGCGAAGCTCCGCCGAGCCGCTGTCAAAGAAGCCCACTTCGCGCAGCGTGATCACCAGGCCTTCGCGGCTGGTCTTCAGCGCCACCACGTGCCGTTGAATTTCCGGCGCCAGGGCGCCCGAAAGCTGCTTCTCCAATGCGTCCATGTCTTTCGTGGGAGGAGAACCGGACGTGTTCTCAAAGGGTGATCCCATTCGGCCGTTGCCGGATATTCCTTTGCCGTCTTCGATCATCGGAATGTTCTGGGCCGGCAGGGGATCGGCCGAAACCATGGGAACACGCGAGTTGGCGGTCTCGAAAATTCCCATTTGCTGGAAGGCTTCCTGAATGGCCTGGGCAATTTTCCCAACTTTGCGCTTATCGACCTGCGAGGAGGAGAAAAGCACAACGAAGAAGGCAAAGAGAAGGGTGATGAAGTCCGCGTAGGAAACCAGCCAGCGCTCATGATTGACGTGCTCGGCGGGTCTTTTCTTCCGGCTCATGCCGCAGCCTCACGGGATTCCTCCGGCGCGGGTGAATCCGTCAGAAAGCCGTTCAACTTGGTCTCGACCATGCGAGGGTTCAGGCCTTCCAGGATCGAAACTACGCCTTCCAGCATCATCTCGCGCATCTGGTGCTCGGAGCGGTTGCGGATCTTCAGCTTGCCGGCCGAGGGCAGAAAGAGCAGGTTGGCCGCCGCCACGCCGTAGATGGTGGCCACGAACGCGACGGCGATGCCGCGGCCCACTTCATCGATGTTGTCGAGGTGCTGCATCACCTGAATCAAGCCCAGCACCGCGCCGATGATGCCGATGGTGGGTGAAAATCCGCCCGCCGCCTCGAACACCTGGGGAATGTGCTCCTCGTGCTCGGCCTGGTTCTCGAGTTCCAGCTCCATCATCTTGCGCAGCTCCTGGGGCTCGGTGCCGTCCACGGCCAGCATCAGTGATTTGCGCAGGAAGGGCTCCTTCACGTTCTCGAGTTCGCGATCGAGTGAGACGATGCCTTCTTTTCGCGCCTTGCTGGCGAATTCCACTATTTCCTTGATCAACTTCTTGGGGTCTGCTTGCCGGTCGAAGAAGACATTGCCCAGCCGCTTGAAACTGGTCAGCACTACCGGAAGTGGAAACTGCAACATGACGGCGCCAATCGTCCCGCCAAAGACAATCATCGCGGCCGTGGGCTGGAGAATCTGGGCGACCTTCCCGCCTTCCAGCAACAGGCCGGCCATAATCCCGCCCATGGCCAGCAGCACTCCACCCCAGCTACTCTTATCCACCTTCAGTCCCCTTGTCCGGCAATTTATCCGGCCCACTATCCGGCAAGCTCAGATGAATCTCCCGCCTCTTCCCTCGTCTCCGGTTCGTCCGATTTCTCCTGCTCCCTGGTGGCTTCTGCGTGAGGCTTCTCGACGGGATTTTCAATGGAGGGGAAAATCAGCCTCGGGCCACGCAAGCGACGGCGGTATTCGATGATTCGCGTCATCACTTCCTCGGCGGACTCCAGGACCACGATCTTCTCTCCTGTAATCAGAGTAATGACCGTATCCGGCGCGTTCTCAATGAACTTGATCAGCTCGGAGTTCACCACCAACGGCCGGTTGTTCAGCCGTGTCAGCCAGATCATGATCGTCCCTGCCCCTTCCACGGGGAGTTTGCAGACTTCTTGCGGCCAATTCCTCCCCAAGGGGTACATCGGCAATTTGCCCGTGAGCTTTCGTCCTAAATGCGGGTTAATGAGCGGAAGATTAGAGAC
>JASHTZ010000274.1 GCA_030040295.1 Terriglobia bacterium
TCGGCGGCCACGCCCACCACCGGGCACCAGCGCCCGTCGGCATCCAACATGATTTGCTGACCAAGGGGACTCTCATGCCCAAACAATCGGCGCGCCAGGCTGCTGCCCAGAATGACGGGTGACTCGCCGGAATCGCGTTCACTCTCTTCAAACGCTCGGCCGGCGATGATGCGGATTCCCATGGCTTTGAAATAGTCGGGGCTGACCCATCGGAACTCCACCATGCCGCCGTTCTGCGCGACGGGAGGATGCCCGGCGATGCGCAGATTTGAATACGGCCGGCCTTTTGAACCGTGCGGCGGGATGGAGTCACTGAAAGCGGTGATTCCACCGCCCGGAATCCGCCTCATCCTGTCTTCCAACTCGGTAAAGAAATTCACCTGCGCCGGAACGGCATCATAACGATGGCGGAGAAAAACGAATGAGGCCGTGACAACGTGTTCCGCGTCAAAGCCCAGCGGTTGAACCTCGATCTTCCAAAGGCTGCGCAGCAGCAGCGACGCACCGGCGAGCAGGACCAGCGAAAGCGCCACCTGCGCGGCCACCAGGACCTTGCGAAACAGAGTTCGTGTGAGTCCCGCCGAACGCCAGCTTGCCAGCGTTTCCGCGCGCGGCGGATCAAGGGCGGGCGCCATCCCAAACAACAGCGCCGCGCACAACGACCCCGCCAGCGCGAACAGCAGCACGCGCAGATCGATTCGCGCATGGTCCAGGCGCAGCATTCCCTGGGGCGCCAGGCTGACGCAAATCCGCAGCAGCGCCCAGGCAGCGCAACATCCGGCGATTCCGCCCAACAATCCCAGCAGCAGGGACTCCGTGAGAGTCTGGCGAACCAGTCGTCCACGGCCCGCGCCCAGCACCGCGCGCATGGCCAATCCCTGCCGCCGCGCCGCGGCGCGCGCCAGCATCAAACTCGCGATATTCGTGCATGCGGCCAGCAGAAGAGCCAGGACCGAGCCGAAGAGCATCCATGCAGAAACCTTCACGTCATGAATCTGCCGGTCGCGCAGCGAGCGCACCACCAGGTGAACTTCCGAACGCAATTCCGGCGGCACATCCTTCTCTTTGCTGTCATCGAAGAGAGGGAGCATGGCTTCGCGCGCCTGCTCAAGGGATACACCCGGTCGCAGGCGCGCGAAAGTTCGTAAAAATGATCCGGAATTTGCCGAGCGGGGAAGGCTCGGGTCGAGATGCGCCGGCTCCATCACGTCGATCTCGCCGAGCTGCGGCATCTCGAAATTCTTGGGCAGGACGCCGATGATTCGTACAGGCGCGCCATCCAGCGTCAGGGTTTTGCCCAGCACGCTGGGATCGCCGCCGAAGACACTTTGCCAGAATCCGTAGGAGAGCAGAGCCACACCCGGAGCGTGCGGGAGATTCTCCTCCTCGTCAAAGTCGCGGCCCAGGAAGGGAACAACCCCGAAAGTCTCGAGGAAATTTCCGTCCACGGCGTAGCAGTTGATGCGGCGCGGCACATCGCCGATCATCGCGTCGCAACCCACGCCCGGCCGCATGGCGGTGATGGATTGAAACGGCGTCTGCGCCTGCTTCCAATCGAAATAACTGCTCACTACATTGAACTCATTGTTGTCGACGGGCCCCATGTATCCGAGCGATACAAGCTGATCGTCCTTGGGGTAGGGAAGGCTGCGAAACAGAAGCGGATCGACCACGCTGAACACCGCCGTGGATGCCGCGATTCCCAAAGCAAGCGTCACGATCACAACCGTGGCAAACCCGGGATTTCTGTGCAGCCCGCGCACCGTGTATCGAAGGTCCTGCCAGAACGATTCAAGCGAAGGCAGCCCGCGCTGGTCACGATATTCCTGCTTAGTTCGTTCCACGTTGCCAAAACTGCGCAGCGCCGCGTATCGAGCTTCTGAGGGGCTCATTCCCCTGCGCACGTTTTCCTCCGCCAGCAGTTCGAGATGCGAGCGCAGTTCCTGTTCCATCTCATGCTCCTGCCGCCGCTTGCGGAAGAGGCTTAGGAATCGTGCGATTAGAATTTTCATCTGATCTACCCTCAATCATAGCTGCCATTCATCGCGTGCTTTCTGATAACTGACGACCGACAACCGAAAACTTCACTCATATCTCAACGCCACCATGGGATCGACCTTCATGGCTCTTCGCGCCGGGATCCAACAGGCGGCGAGTCCCACGACAAAAATCAAAAGCAGAGGAGCGAAATAAACCAGCGGGTCGCCCGCGCTCACCCCCACCACGAAGTGCCACAAGGCCTTCCTAATGAGCGCCGCCGGCACCAGGCCAATGAGGGCGCCGATGGCGACCAGGCGCACGCCTTGCTTCCAAACCAGGGTCAGAATGTCGCGGGCGCTCGCTCCCAGCGCCACGCGGATTCCGATCTCGCGCGTGCGTTGTGCCGCCGCGAAGGAGATGACTCCGTACACGCCCATGACGGCAAGCAGCAGGCCGACGCCGCCGATGATAGAAGCAAAAGTGGCGGCCAGGCGGAACACGTAAAATCCCAGCGCGCCTTCGAGCGATTCCTGCATCGTGCGCATATCGATGATGTTTAGCGCTGGAGCCAGCGTGTTGACTTCGCCGGTCACGGCGGCGGCGAGCGACTGCGACGGCACTGTTGTACGAACCTGCAGGGTCTGGCGGAAAGAAAAATTCTGCGCGAGCGGAAGGTAGAAGTAAGGCGAGGGGTCCTCGCTTACGAATTTGTATTTGGCGTCGCGAGCCATGCCCACGATTTCAATGAATGGACCTGTGGGTCCCTGCACGCTGAAGCGCTTGCCGAGGGGATCCTCGCGCGGCCAATATTGCGCGGCCATGGTTCGGTTGATGATCGCGACAAGTGGCGAATCCGCGTTATCGGCCTCGCTGAAATCGCGCCCCTGCAAGAGTGGGATTCGCATCGTGGCGAAGTAAGTAGAGTCAACACGGTTGAGCCCGATCTTGGGCGGCGAATGGCCCGGGGGAACCGGGTGTCCCTCAACGGAAACGGAAGCGCTGGCGGGAAACGGTCCCATGGGCACGTTCGAAGCGAGGCTGACCGATTGCACTCCGGGCAGGGAACGGGCGCGAGATTCGAGCGAGCGATAGAATTCTTGTGCACGCGGCTGATCGTATTGGATCCGGCTCGGGTCAAGCGTGACGTTCAGCAGATGATCGGGCTCAAAGCCCAGGTCAAGCCGCCGGGCATTTCGCAAGCTGTCCACAAAGACTCCCGCCACTACTAGAAGCGCCAGCGATCCGGCCACTTGAGCCATGACCAAGAAGTTCCGCACGCGCGGGAGGCTGGAAGTTGTGGTGGAACCTTGGCCGCCTTGGTGAAGAAGGGAATTCGAATCCCTGGAGCAGGCGTGCACCGCGGGCAACACGCCAACCAGAACTCCGGAAATCAACGCGAGCGCAAGAGTATAGGCAAAGACTCGCCAATCGAAAGGGGAATCCATGTGGATGGGCATGCCGGTGGCGTGAATCGAGCCCATCAAGCGGCTGACCCAATAACCCAGCACCAGACCGGCCGCTCCGGCGAGTGCCGCGAGCAGCAGGCATTCGGTCAGCATCTGCCGGACCAGGCGATGTCTGCCTGCGCCGAGCGCCGTGCGAATTCCCATCTCGCGCCGGCGCACCGTGCCGCGCACCAGCATGATGTTTTCAACATTTAGCGCAGCGAGCAAAAGCACCAATGCAGCAAGAACCAGAAACAGCGCAGCGGCCATGGTGAAAAAACCGTTCGCGTAGGGAATCGGACGCGCGGCTTTTTCCGGCACGACGCGCACCGTCATCCATTTGTCTGAGGCGGGGTACATACCAGCGAGTCGTTGGACAATGACATCCACACTGGCCTGTGCTTGCGCGAAGCGCGCGTTGGGT
>JASHTZ010000275.1 GCA_030040295.1 Terriglobia bacterium
GCGAACCTTGAGGGGATAATACGGGTCGCCGCGATAAATCGGCAAAACGAAAGGGAGTGGGCGCGCCAGGTGCGCGGCGAGGGCGAGCAGGGTGCGCCGCTCCGCCCGCGATTCGTGCACCAGCTTGAAATCGAATTGTTCGAGATAGCGCAGCCCGCCGTGGATGAGCTTCGAGGAGCGGCTGGAGGTCCCGGCGGCAAAATCCCGGGCATCCACCAGCGCTACCTTCAATCCGCGCAGCGCCGCTTCCCGAGCTGTCGCCGCCCCGTTGATGCCGCCGCCCACGATGGCGACATCGAAAATCTGTCCCGCAAATGCGCTCAGGTTTCGCTGCATGGTGGATTCCCAGCGTTACACAACTTCCGGAATCACAAACGGCGCGCGGAAGCCGCGGTCTTCGCCGCGCAAGAAACGATTGGCCTCATCGTCGCCGATCACTTGCTGGCTTGCCGGATCGAAATTCAGCGTGCGTCCCAGCCGGTAGGACGTATTCGCCAGGTGAATCAGCGTGGCGGTGATGTGGCCTTCTTCAATCGGCGCTGGAATATCCTCCTGCTTGCGGCTTTTGACGCAGCGGATGAAATTCGCAAAGCAGTTTCCGGGCCGTGTGGCGCTGGGGCCGGGTTCATTTTTCTCGCCAAGAAATGTCCGATAGGATTCATACCCTGTCATAACCATGTAACCCTTCGAGCCGTAAATCAGGTTCCCGCACATGGCCTTGGGTTGCACAATGTGCGAATGTCCCGCAGTTTCCGGCAGATTTCCGGCGCCCGCTCCAAAGCCCGGCATGCCGATGTCCGCCTCAGTGTTGGTCATCCAGTGGCGGACTTCGAATTCGAGGACGCGGCGGGCTGCATCGGGCATGTCATACTCAAACGAGCAGTTCAGAATGTTGGGTGTTTGCTGATCGTCCTTAAACATCACGTGTCCGCCGATGGCCGAGATTTTGTTTGGGAACCCCACGCCGAGCGCCCAGCGCGCCTGGTCCATTTCATGTACGCCCTGGTTACCCACATCGCCGTTGCCCGTGTCCCAAATCCAATGCCAATTGTAGTGGAAACGGTTTTTGGTGAACGGCTTTAGAGGTGCGGGACCCGTCCACAAATCGTAATCCACTCCGGCGGGCACCGGCTCGGGCTTGGCGATGCCGATCGTGTTGCGCCACTTGAAGCAAATGCCGCGCGAAAGATAAACATCGCCAATTACCCCCTCGCGCAGCTTCCGCACGCCCTCAATGTAACCCCCGGCGGAGCGCCCTTGCGTTCCGTGCATGGCAATGCGATTGTATTTGCGCGCGGCGTTCACCAGTTGATAGCCCTCCCACCAGCAATGCGAACAGGGTTTTTCCACGTAAACGTCTTTGCCCGCCTGGCAACCCCAAATCCCCATCAAGGAATGCCAGTGGTTGGGCGTGGCGATGGAAATTGCGTCGATGGATTTGTCTTCGAGCAACTTGCGAACGTCTTTGAAAACCGCGGGCTTGGGAATGTTCCATTTGGCCATGTCGCCGAGACGGTTGGCGATCACGCTGTCATCGATGTCACAAATCGCCGCCACTTCCACATCCGGCAATTTGCCAAATCCCCGAATATGACTGCCGCCCCTTCCGCGTATGCCCACTACGGCAATCCGCACGCGGTCGTTTGCCCCCCAAATTTTTGCTGGAAAGAAATTGGTGCTGCCGAGCGCCGCCAGGCTGGCGCCGTTGGTGATGCCCGTGCGGAGAAATTCCCGGCGGTTGAATTTCGACTCGTTTTCCATGAGGCCCCCTGGGAAAAAGAAACTGATGACAATAGAATGCTAACCTAACATCGAGAACCAGCGCCAAGAAATTGCCATGTTCAGTTGTGGTCCAGCATGAATTTCAGGGCGGGCTCCGGAGGACATAGCTTGCGGCAAACCACCTTCGCGGCGCTCCAGGACAGCCCACTTGGCGCGGGGGGAACGAGAAGAATCGCGCAGAGGTGAGGAAAGGGAATACTTCAGGTATTCTTGCCGGCCATAGCGGGTGTATCGAACATCGGAGCACTTTCAGATTGTCAACCTCCCACAAGTGGTGTTCAAATAAAAGCATAAGGATTCAAATGAAGTTTAGTTCGGTTGCTTCTCCAGCATTTGCGATAGAATAGAGGACCAAAACAAACAGAAAATTTGCCGGACAATTGTGCCGACAAATCTGCCTATGGCTTAAGGAGGATCACTTCACCCGAAGGTGTGGCTGAAAGGCAGACGCAAGGACGGCCGGTGTGCCATGAAAAGTACGTCGCGAACTGCCGCAAAGAATGGCAGCGCAGGAATCACAACCAATTCATCCTGGCCGCAATCTAACCGGACTAAGAATAAACATCTTGATGGAGTCTAAAGAAGCAGATCTGTGTTTTTAGGAAATATGACAGCTTACGACGTAGCAATTATCGGAGCCGGTCCGTACGGTTTGTCTGCGGCACGCCACTTGCGGACGATGAAGGGTCTGGACGTCCGGGTATTCGGCAAACCGATGTCCTTTTGGGACGAGAACATGCCCGCCGGCATGTTCCTTCGGTCTAACTGGACCGCGACGCAAATCGCCGACCCCGCGTGCGAGTTAACCCTGGAAGCTTTTCAAGCATCCACCGGCCGTCGCTTCCACCTGCCCGTGCCGATCAGCGATTTTGTTGAGTACGGGTTGTGGTACCAGCGGCAGGCGGTACCTGATGTCGATCCGCGTAAGGTCGTTCGGGTGGAAAGCGATGCGAGTGGGTTCCGCCTCCACCTCGTCGATGGAGAGGCGCTCACTTCACGGCGGCTGATCATCGCCGCGGGGATCTGCTCGTTCGCGCGGCGTCCGCCGGAATTTGACCACCTGCCTGCGGAGCTTGCCTCCCACACTTCTGTGCACCGCGACTTCCGGACTTTTGCCGGAAAGCACGTCCTTGTGGTGGGTGGGGGCCAGAGCGCGCTCGAATCTGGTGCGCTGCTTCACGAAGCAGGAGCCAAGGTGGAAGTTGTCTCAAGAGCAGCACGAATCCATTGGCTGCAGGGGGTCCTCTCCAAGACGCTCCACCACCGGCTGGGCAAGGTCACGAGGAACCTGTTGTATGCACCGACGGACGTTGGACCAGCCGTGATTAGTCAGCTTCTCGCCCGCCCCGACCTCGTGCGGCGATTGCCGCGGGCGGTCCAGGACAAACTCCGAAGACGCGCCACACGACCGGCCGGGGCTCGCTGGTTGGTGGATCGCCTGAAAAACGTTAACATTCGGTTGAATTCCACGGTCGCATCCGCATCAGCTTCCGGCGATCACGTGGAAGTCCGTTTAAACGATGGCACGCTGCTCAAGTTGGACCACGTTTTCCTGGGGACTGGCTATAAGATTGACGTCGCGAAGTATGAATTTCTTGCCCCGGAGCTCATCCAGTCGATTCGTCGGTCCAATGGGTTCCCTGTATTGAAAGAGGGGCTCGAATCGTCGGTTTCGGGCTTGCATATTCTTGGGGCGCCGGCGATCTGGAGCTTCGGCCCGCTGATGCAATTTGTTTCCGGGTCTCGCTATGCTTCCCGCGCGGTGTTCCGCAGTATCACGGGAAAGGAGTCTCAGCCAGCGTAATCCTTTTGAGCTTTTATGCCGACCGCCGTGGCCAATCCCTCATCCCCTGCCCGAATTCCCGGACGCTCGAACCGGACAATTGGCGCCGTTGTTGTGGGTGGAGACTATCAAGGACTGGGAATTGTGCGGAGCCTGGGACGACGAAAAGTGCCCGTTTGCGTTATCGATGATGAGGTCTCGATTGCTCGGTATTCGAAGTATACATCCCACCATGTCTCTGTCGAAAATCTCCTGGACGAAAAGCAGACCGTCAGCAAAATCCTGGAGGTAGGCCGCCAATTAGACCTGAAAGGTTGGGTGCTTTACCCCACACGCGACGAAACAGTCGCTGCCATCGCCCGGCAGCGCGAGGCGCTGATGGATTTTTTCCGTGTCCCCACGCCCATCTGGGAGACAACGCAATGGGTTTGGGATAAGCGCAATACTTACAGGTGCGCCCGGGAGTTGGGCATTCCTATACCCTCAACCTGGTTCATCAGCAACATCTCCGAGCTCGAGGCCATAGAGGGAGAACCGCCTTACGTCATCAAACCGGCGATCAAGGAGCATTTCATCTACAGCACGAAGGCCAAGGCATGGCGTGCCAACAGCCGGGAGGAGCTAAAGCTGACGTTTCAACGCGCTGCGCAGCTTGTGGGGCCGGGGGAAGTAATGGTTCAAGCTTTGATTCCCGGAGGCGGCACCCAGCAATTTGCCTATTGTGCTTTCTTCAAGGAAGGACGGGTGCTGGGAAGTATGGCGGTTAGAAGGGCCCGCCAGCACCCGCCCGAATTCGGCCGGTCCAGCACCTATGTGGAAACTGTCGATCTTCCAGTCTTGGAGGAGCTTTCTCAGCGCTTCTTGCAGGCAATCAATTACTACGGTCTCGTGGAACTGGAATACAAGCTTGACCCCCGTGATCAGCAATACAAACTTCTTGATGTGAACGGACGCACTTGGGGGTACCACTCCCTGGGGCCGGGCGCTGGCGTGGATTTTCCCTCCATGCTTTATTCCGACCAGGTGGGAGAACCCGTCGAGCCCCAACGTGGTCGCACCGGGGTCAAGTGGATCCGCCTGGTGACCGATGTGCCCACCGGGATCCTGGAAATAATGCGCGGCAAACAGAATTGGCGATCCTATCTGCAATCACTTGCAGGCTTTAATGTTGAAGCGGTGTTCAGCAGCGAAGACCCTCTGCCAGGTCTCGCCGAACTCCTCCTGATCCCTTATTTGGCGCTGAAACGCGGGTTCTAAGAACCGCAGGAGGTGCCGCTTCTTCTGGTACAGCCGCCACCCTACAAGGTCCCGGCAATGACGGGGGTGCCAAAATTTCAAGTCCCAGTTGCAATTTGAAATCCACGCAAGAGAACTGGGCTTACCTCAATTCAACTCCCGATTTCCTGCACCCCAGCTCACGATATTCCACTAAAACCATTTTCAGTTAGCGGACGCATTCGGCATCGCTGACTGATTGGGGTATGATTCCTTTGCTTGCGGCAGACTTAGACCATTTTGAATTCGTCCTGAGAGACTCAAGAGACTGCATGGCGTCTTTGCTCAAGGTTCATGATCTAACGGTATGCTACGGGGACCGCACGGAACGCCAGATTCGTGCGGTCAGCGGCGTAGGTTTCGATCTCGTGGAGGGAGAGGGCATTGGGATTCTCGGCGAATCGGGGTGCGGAAAGACTTCGCTGGCATCAGCGATGCTCGGTCTGCTCCCCAGAGGAGGATATGTCCTACGCGGCTCGGCGGTGTTCCGTGGAACAGATCTTCTCACTTTGGGTGAGCCCGGCTTGCAGAGAATTCGCGGGGCCGAAATCTCGCTCATTCATCAAGAACCCGCCTTGGCGTTAAATCCTGTTCTCCGTGTCGGTGACCAAATGGCGGAAATTCTAATCGCACACCGGCGCATGAATTCCAAGCAGGCGCGAAACGAGGCGAAGAAGGTGCTGGAGCAAGTAGGATTTTCTGTGGATAGTAACATTGACCAGGCATTTCCGCATCAGTTGAGCGGCGGACAGAAGCAGCGGGTGGTCATCGCTCAGGCGATTGCCTGCGGGCCCGCGCTGGTCATCGCCGATGAGCCCGTCGCCTCGCTGGACGCGGTGGTTCAAATGGAAATCATCAACCTCTTGCAGAGTCTCCGGAAGCGGCTCAATCTCGCGCTCATTCTGATTACCCACACTCCCGACATTCTCGTTCCCATTGCCCAACGAATCCTGGTGATGTACGCAGGCCGGATCGTTGAGCAGGGTCCCGCTCACCAGGTTTTGGAAGCTCCACTGCATCCCTACACGCAAGGATTGCTGAAATGCGGATTGGATTTATTCCCGCGGGAATCCTCGGTACGGCCACTGGCGTCTATTCCCGGTGAGCCGCCGAACCTGGCGGCGCTTCCCACGGGCTGTGCATTTGCACCACGATGTAGCGACCGAATGGAAGTGTGCGAAGCCCGCGCGCCCATCGAGTTGCATCCTGAAAAGACGCGAGATGTGTGGTGTTTCAAATATGAATGAGCAGCCGCTGCGGCAAAGCGAGGGGCAGGAACCGATCCTGCGCACCGTCGATCTCCGCAAAGGGTATACGCGCGGCAGAGGGTGGCGAGGGAAGCGCCAGCATGTACAGTCGCTTCAAGGCATCGACCTCCAGGTTCGCGCCGGGCAGTCGCTGGCATTGATCGGAGCCTCGGGTTCGGGGAAGTCGACTCTGGCGCGGTGCCTGGCGGGGCTCGAACGGCCCGATTCCGGAGAGCTCTGGATTGCCGGCAGAAATTGTGGATATTCCAGTCATTCGCGCGAATTCACACAAGTCCACCTGATCTTCCAGGATTGTGGATTATCCACGAATCCCCGATTTACCGCTTCCGAAATTGTTTCGGAGCCGCTGTTGATTTCCCATTGGGGCACCAGGGCGGAGCGTACAGATCGGGCGATTAATCTGATGAAAACAGTTGGATTACCGGCGGACGCGGCCGGCCGGCGGGCAGGTGAATTCAGCGGCGGCCAGCGGCGGCGGCTGGCGGTGGCGCGGGCATTGGCCCTTGAGCCGCGCGTGCTGATTCTGGACGAAGCTCTCGCGGGGCTCGACCTCTCGACCCAGGGGCAGATGGCCAACCTGCTGCTGGAGATTCAGCAGGCCCGCGCCCTTACCTATCTTTGGATTTCGCACGACCTGAGCCTGGTGTTGCGCCTGGCCAGCGAAATAGCCGTTATGGACGAGGGCCGTATCGTGGAATCGGCTTCCGTCCGCGAGTGGTTTGCCGGGCCGCGAAGCCCTCAAGGGCAGGATCTTCTTCAGGCCTCGCGGGCGTGGAGGAGCGGGGCCGAGCGATGAGATATATAGCCCAGCGATTCGCGCATGCCATCCTCGTGCTGCTGGGCGTTTCCGTCCTCACTTTTCTCCTCCTTGAGCTCGCTCCCGGCGACTATTTTGCCGGCATGCGCCTGAACCCCCAGATTTCCGCGCAAACGGTCACCCGGCTGCGCGACGCCTACGGCCTGAACCGCTCGCTTCCTGTCACCTATCTTCGCTGGGTCGGGTCCGTGCTGCGCGGTGACCTGGGCTATTCCTTTGCCTACAACGCGCCCGTGTGGCCGTTGCTGAAGTCGCGCGCCGGGAACACTCTGATCCTCTCGCTGATTGCCCTGCTTGCCTCGTGGTTCGCGGCGATTCCGCTGGGAGTGTGGTCAGCCGCGCGCCGGGGCGGCTGGCTTGACGGCGCCACGAGTGCGGGCACCACGCTGCTTCTCGCCCTGCCGGACGTTTTGATCGCCCTTGGCCTGCTGGCCTTCGCACTGCACACCGGATGGTTCCCCACGGGCGGGATGGCGTCAATCGCCGCGCAGGAAATGGGTGCGGCGGCGCGCGTGCGCGACTTCGTATTGCACCTCGCGCTCCCGGCGACGGCGCTTGCGGCGGGAGTGCTGCCGATTCTGGTGCGCCACGTGCGTTCGGCCATGCTCGATGTGCTCGATTCGCCCCACCTGCGCGCCGCCCGCGGCCACGGGATCCCGCGCACGCGGCTGCTTTTCCGCCACGCGCTGCCCGCCGCGGCGAATCCGCTGATTTCGCTTTTTGGTTTGTCGCTCGGAACGCTGCTGAGCGGCTCGCTGTTAATTGAAGTGGTGATGAGCTGGCCGGGCCTGGGCCCACTTCTTCTGCAAGCCATCCTGGAGCGCGATGTTTACGTGGTGGTGGCGGCGGTGCTCCTTTCCGCACTCTTCCTGGTGGCGGGCAATTTCATTGCGGACGTGTTGCTCTATGTAGCCGACCCGCGAATTCGGGTGGAATGAAGTCAAACGCCGGCGGGAACACCGGTGCCGCAGGGTAGCGCAGAGTTTGGCGCCTTTTGCCCTACTCTGCGGCCCTTCCCTGGCGCCGCGCGATATCAGATGAAGGGCAAGCTTAAATTCGGGCTGCTGGGCCTGGTGCTGATTCACCTTGTGGTGCTGGGCGCGCGCGTTTTCGCGCCGTATGACCCCGCCGAGCAGCATCGCGATTCCCCTTTCGCTCCGCCCATGCGCTTGCATTGGGTGGATGCGCGGGGGCACACGCATTTGCGGCCATTCGTTTACGCGCTGGTTTACCATCCGGAGTCATCCGCCGCCGTACCGTATAAAGAAGACCGCAACCGCCGACTGCCGGTGCGCTTTTTTGTGGAAAAGGCAATCGCCGGGGTTGAAGCGCAAGGCGCGAAGCATCTGCGCCTGTTCGGAGTCGATCCGCCGGGCGAAATCTTCCTGCTGGGCACCGACGATTTCGGCCGCGACCAGCTTTCGCGCCTGCTTTACGGCGGCCAGGTTTCGCTCTTTGCCGGACTGTTTGCCGCCGCGCTCTCGCTGGGCCTGGGAGTTCTGTTGGGAAGCGCTTCGGGGTTCTACGGCTCGTGGCTGGACGCCATCATCATGCGCGGCGCGGAAATCTTTATGGCGTTGCCATGGATTTATCTGCTTTTCGCGGTGCGAGCCTTCCTGCCGCTGCACGTGGGCGCGCGCGAATCGTTTTTCCTGCTGGTGGGCGTGATCGGCCTCACTGGCTGGGCGCGCCCGTCGCGCCTGGTGCGCGGTGTGGTGCTGAGCGCCAAGCACCGCGAATACGTTCTGGCCGCACGCAGCTTCGGAGCGTCAAATTTCTACCTGCTGCGCCGCCACATTCTGTCGGAAACCTACGGGGTTGTCCTGACCCAGGCCGCCCTGCTGATTCCGCAATACATCCTGGCGGAAGTCACGTTCTCATTCTTGGGCCTGGGAGTGAGCGAGCCCGCGCCAAGTTGGGGCAACATGCTCGCGGCCTTGCAGAAGTTGTCCGTGCTGGAATCCTATTGGTGGATGTTCGCAGCAGGCCTGGTGCTGGTGCCGGTGTTTTTGTTTTATCACCTGGTGGCCGATGCTTTGCAGCAAGGGGCGTAGCGCGTCCGCCGGCTGGTTGTTAGCAGGCCGAAAGTCGATTATTTCTCACGTTACGAGTACTATTCTTCCTATCCGGCAGGGGGGACATCACGGCTGACGGATAATTCCAAAGTGGCAGGTTTCTGAGATGTGGCAGACTCACGAATATCATTTTCACTTCAGTTTTGGTTCCGGCTCGGGACATCATTCGTACCTGATTCCGCTGGTGGGCCTGGGCGCGGGCGTAGGAGTCTTCGCTAGTGGATTCCGGAATTACCGCAAGTTGCGCCTCATCCAGAACACACCGCGGATTTCCGTGCGCGCAGTCCCCATGGGCTTGGTACACGTCCACGGGAAGGTAACCGGGAGCAATATCCTGGCCAGCCCAGTGACGGGCACGCCCTGCTACTACTACAAGGTCCATCTCGAACGCTGGAAGGAGCAAGGGAAAAACCAGGGATGGCAGACGGTTCAAACCGCGACGGACCGGCGCACCTTTTATGTGGATGATGGAACCGGGAAAGTGCTGATCAATCCTCAAAGTGCGGAATACGACCTGCCCTCCACGTATCGGGGGGAGTTCGGGCCGCACGCGAAAGCCGGGCCTTACCTCGATCCTTCGCTGGGGCCCGCGGCAGGCCCTTCAGAACAGGATCTGCGTGCCTATGCGGCCAAAACCGACCCGGCCTTCACCGTGGCGGATCAGGTCATCGCCAAGTTGGATGCGAAGTACGCGGACGCAAGCGGCCTTGCCCAGAAACTTGTCGAGCGCCAGAAGCAGGTCTTCGCGGCCCAAAATCCGTTGACGGGGCATGGAAGTTACCGCATCACGGAACGCTGCCTGATGGCCGAACACGAGTACGACGTCATCG
>JASHTZ010000276.1 GCA_030040295.1 Terriglobia bacterium
AATTCACCGTGGGAGGCTTGCCCTTCCAGCACCAGCCGGTCGTGCTCGATTCCCTGACGGGCAAAGCGCTCACGCATGGCGGAGCGATTTGAATCGCTGTTTAATCCCACGTTCCTCAGAAGCAGCCGGGTTCGGGGGGCCCGGCGCAAGATCTCCGACCAAGTAGCAATCACTTCATCCGTGAGCTTGTATTGCGTGCAAAGGCTTCCAAAGGTTATGCGTCCGTTGGCAAGGCAGGGAGGCGGCGCGACTTCCGGAACGGGGTAAAGCACCGAAAACGCCAGGTAGGAGCCGGGTACGCGCAACACGCGCTCGCTGTAGTAGCGTTCCTCGGAGGGCGGAATGACCGCGGCGTCGCCGACCGTGTAATCGATCGCATCGATCCCGCTGGTTGCATACAGGTTGAACAAACCGACAATCACCGGTGCCGGCCTGCGCATATAAACGCCCAGGCGGTCCATAACACCATAACCGTTTAGGTCAACCAGCACGTCGATCCCCTCGCGGCGAATCAGCCGGGCGACTTGCGCGTTGGAAAGTTTCCGTATGTCATGAAAGCGGTCGGCAGGGTTCGGGTGATATCCGCTGTCGGCGCGGGGGGGAATGCCGTCGTTGAAGAGGTGGATGTCAAAATCCCGGCGGGAGTGATGATTGATAAAGCCCCAAATGGGTTTCATCCAATTTCGGGCGAAGAAGAACTTTGAGCAATAGCCGAGGCGCAGTTTGCCGTCGGCGCTTCGCGGGCGGGGTCTGGAAGGTTTGCGTGGACATTCGGCCGCCAAGGCAAGCTTGGCCCACTGTCGCCGCACTCGCAGAATCTCCGCGTTGCCGGCGCGCGGGCTTCCTGGAATGATCAGGGCCATCACGCCGAGGGCCCTAAGGCGCAAGTTTTTGCCAGGGCATCGCGTGACGATGCGGAGCTGGTCAAGCGCGGAGTCAATGTGGCCGAGGTTGAAGAGGGCAATGCCCAAACCGTAATGGGCGCGTGCCCGCCGGGGGTCAAGCTCCAAGGTACGGCGAAAGCACGGCATTGCCTCGGCTGATTCGCCCTGGTTGACCAAGACGCGGCCGAGACCGTACCAGGCATCGGCGAGTGACTCATCGAGGGCCAGCGCGCGACGGTATTCCGCGGCGGCCCGGCGAAGGCGTCCCTTCTTCTGGAAGACATCGCCGCGACGCGCGGCAAGCACTGCCCTATTTGTGCTTGAAGGAGCGGTATGCTTCAATTTGCGAGGTGCGTGTCGGCAGAATTGACCATATTAAAATCAGGCTCGTCTTAATCGCAAAGGGATGCGTCCGCGCGCGGCGTACAGGCCGGCAACCGGCGCGCGGACGTGCCCCGATTGAGGTTCTCAAACGGCGAACAGACGGGTTAAAATTTGTTTTCGATCCAGCCTGCCCCCACTGCCTTGTCCAGGTCCTTGTCGCTGAGTTCTTCTTTCTTGCTCTTGCCCGGTTTTATCGTTTCGTGCTTGCCCTTTTTCTTGGGTGCGGACATGTGAAATGCCTCCACGATGGAATTTTCTGCGGAATCGCTTCCGGCAGACCGTCACTCGTCTATGACGAAGGGCTATGAATGCTCTCAGCGCACAGAGGCGACAGGCTGAGGTTCTTCACGAGGAACCGATGCTTCCGACATCCAATATGAAATTGACCTGGGTAATGGCTCCGAGGAGTTCAGCCACGCAGACGCCGGGTGAAACGCTCACCCAGTTCTTGGGTTATGACCTAGGGTCATTCCCATCTGCTCATGATGCTTCTAATTCTAGCCTCTGCCGGGGTGATGTCAAGGGGATTGTGGCTTCAGGGTTTTTGGGCGGGGTGGCTGGAAGCCCTCGACTTCCAGAAGTCCACGCGCGACCAATTCCCCAAGCGAGGTGGAAAACTCCGGGGCGGAAAGATCGCCAGGAATCCAGCCCTCGCGCTTGCCGGTCTCAAAGTATTCCAATGCGGTGAACTTCCCATCGCAACGCTCAAATAGCGCCGCTACCCAGGCGGAGCATTCATATTTCACGGTAAAGGGATGGTTGGACGTCAAAGTGAATTTGGAGGGCGACAGCCCGCTGTTCTGCCGTGCGTGGACGACGTGCAATTCCGCACCTTGGGACGCAAGCGGGCGTAATGCCAAGATCTGCTCGCGGCGCGTGGGATCCGCCCAGGCCGACTCCCAAGTCCGCAACCACTCGGCTTCTGCAATCGCGCCATTTTCTGCCTTCTTCCTTCGGACCGTGAAGGATGCCCCTTTGGAATTCCTTGATTGAACGATCAGCAGGCCGTAAACCAGGTTTTTGATCTTTAGTTTCTCGAAGTGCTCAACCCACTTATCCATATCGTCCCAGGTGCCTTTGGCATGTCTCGTGGCGCGATAGGCGAACTGCAAGGGGCCTTGCGTCTTCGCGTCAATATAGACGATATCGAAGTCGGACTGGCGCGCGCCGAGAAACTGTCGCACGCGCTGCTCGTACGGTTCGCCTTCGCGCTCAACGTTCGCGGCGAGGCAATAGAAGCGGCCGCCGGGGGCGAGATGACGCGGCAGCCCCTGGATGATGGCGCGTGTAATCAATTCGCCGTCCAGGCCGCCGTGGGCATAAAGTGGGCGGCGCTTGAGGCTGGGAGCATACGGGGTATGGGCCACGATGCGGTCGAATTTCATGCCTTTCACGGGTTGGTACAAATCTCCCCGAGTCACCGTGGCGTTTTCCACCGCATTCAGCCGGCGGTTGAACTCTCCGAAGCGCGTTGCCCTGGATGCGATGTCCACTGCCCAGGAGTGGCGCGCATAAAGCTTCGCAGCAAGCAGGGCGGCGATGGCCGTGCCGGAACAGAGATCCAGGAACTTGTTACAGGGGTCCTGCGGCAACAATTCCAGAAATTCGTGCGTGAGGGGATTAACCGCCGAAAACACATGGTCGGTTGCCTCGTCCGGACTGCTGGTCGCGTTCCACCGTTCGGAGGCGAAGAAGAGACGCTGGACGGGATACAGCGCCACCGCCGAAACGATGTGCCTCGAGTGCGCGGAATGCGCGCTGAGAATCCCGAGCGCATTCATTGCATCGAGTGCCGCGCGCGGAATTGCGCGTGCAACCTCGGCCCGGGGCAGCGATTTCCCCGCGATCAGGAGCTGAACCAGGACTTTCAGTGTGCTGGGCGCTGCTGTCTGCAAACGTGCAGCGCAATCCAGTAATTGTTTGAAGCATTCGTGCAGGCCGTCGACGCCCAGCTTCCTGCACACCGCTTGTTCGGTGTAGCCCGCACGGACAAGATAGTCGCGTACGGCGGCGAATTGGTCCGGATTCCCAAGCCGAAGTGTAAGCAAGGGGTGGTCGCCCCTAATGAGGATAAGGCCTCTCGCGGAATTGCTTAATGCGGGCCAGCCGCTTCGGCGGTATTGGTGCGCATCGGGAACTGTAGCGGCGGTCTATGACCGCCGAATTGCCGATCGTAGATCGACCTCGCCGCACCGCTGCCAGCCTATGAGAACAACTTCACCAGTGGCGCACCCTTCACCAACTCGCGGGGCTGGCCGAGATCGTTCAGGACCATCTGGCCCGGGTCGATTCCCAACGCGTAGTAGATGGTGGCCAGCAGCTCCGTGGGGTGGACGGGATTTTCCTTGGGCGAAGAGCCGGTTTCGTCAGACTTGCCGTAAAGCTGCGACGTTTTCACGCCGCCGCCCGCCACCAGCGCCGTGTAGCAATACGGCCAGTGGTCGCGGCCATCGGGGGAATTGGTGTTGCCGGAAGTGCTCACGCCCAGGCGAGGCGAGCGCCCGAATTCGCCGACCGCCACGACGAAAGTATCCTCCAGCATGCCGCGCTCGTGCATGTCGGAGAGCAGCGCGGAGAGCGTGCGGTCAAGAATCGGGCAGTGCAGGTTCTTGAGTGGGCCGAAATTGGCCGCGTGTGTGTCCCACGCGTCGACGGTGGGGTCGCCGTTGGCTACAGCCGGCCAGTTCAGTTGCACGAAGCGCGTTCCGGCCTCCACCAAACGCCGGGCGAGCAGCGCGCCCTGGCCAAAAGTGGTTCGCCCGTACTTATCGCGCGTCTCAGGCTTCTCCTCTTCGAGATTGAAGGCGTCGCGCGCCTTG
>JASHTZ010000277.1 GCA_030040295.1 Terriglobia bacterium
GGGTGCGGGGTGCAGATGGTGAGCGCCTGGATCCCCTCTCGGGCGATCATCTCCTCCACATCGACGTAGGGCTTCACATTGTATTCGGCGGCGAAAGTCTTCGTGCGCTCGAAGTCGCGTCCGCAGACGGCGGTGAAGGCGGAACCCGGCGCGCGGCGAAGGGCTTTGGCGTGCAGGTGCGCCACTTTCCCGCAGCCGACGATGGCGGTTTTAAGATCTAGCATTGCAGGATGACTTTCAGCAGGCCCGGTTCGCGGTCATACAGGCGATTGAACCACGCCGCGCCTTCCGCGAGCGGTGGCGTGGCGCTGACCAACGCCTCGGTATTGATGGCCCGGCGGCTTAGCAGCTCCAGTGTGGCGGGATAATCGTCGCAGTTCGCGCAGCATCCGGCCAGCGTCAATTGGCGGGTAACAACGGACTGTAGCGGAATTTCCACCGTCGGCCGAAAGTTCCCCACCAGTGCCAGCGTCCCGCCCTTGCGCAGGCAGGCGATGGCCGTGTTGACGGTGGGCCCGAGGCCGATGACTTCCAGCGCCACGTCTGCGCCGCGGCCCTCCGTGTGGCCGCGCACTTCTTTCGACACGTCACACTCATTGGCGTCCAGCGTCACATCCGCGCCGAGCTTGCGTGCCAGTTCGAGTTTCTGCGGTTCGATGTCCACGGCGATGATCCTCCCGCAGCCCGCGGCACGCAGAGCCTGCACTACCAGCAAGCCGATCATACCGGTTCCCATTACTACCGCGACGTCGCCCAAAGAAACTGCGGCGCGCTTCACCGCGTGCACCGCCACGGACACCGGCTCCACCATGGCTGCCTGCTCAAAACTGACCAGGTCCGGCACGCGATACAAAATGCGCGCAGGCAAGGCGACAAATTCGGCAAATGCCCCGTTCTGGCGGTAGTCCTCAATGGAGACGCCCAAAACGCGGCGGCGGTCGCAAAGGTTCGGCAAGCCGCGCTGGCAATACCAGCACGCGCCGCACGAAATCGTTGAATCGAAGGTGACGCGGTCACCTTTCTTCCAGTCGCGGACACTTGTGCCGACATCCGCGATCACGCCCGCGGCTTCATGGCCCATAATCAGCGGTGGCAGGCGGCGCCCCGTTGAGCCGTCCATGCCATGTACGTCACTCCCGCAGATTCCGCACGCGCGCACTCGCACTAGAACTTCGTCCCCCGCGATTTGCGGGTCAGGCGCGTCGCCGTAGACCAGGCGGTTGTATTCGACGAGCGTCAGAGCCTTCACGATTCCTGTCCTCTCAAAATTGGTGTGAACACTATAACCCAAGTCCTGCTGCAGCGGCACTCTATGAGCACAGCACAACGGTTCCCCCGGCGGGACCGCGCATCGTGCTGGTTCTTCGCCCTCTTCCGAGCTACAATGCCTAACCTTCGAGGTGAATTTGGGATGAAGCGACGGCAGTTCATGACTCGCTCCCTGGCAGCGGGCGCGCTGGCAGGCGGATTCGAGGCGGGCGCGAATCCATTGATTGTCCAAGCCGCGCAGCAAGCCTCTGAAACCGCCGCGGAAGGGCTTGCGCGCTTCAAGGAATTGGCGAAAGCGCTGGACCGCGAAGCCTTGCAGCGAGGATTTCTGCCCGAAGTCGACCCGAGCTACCAGCACGCCCCCGAATCGGCGATCGAAGCGTTCAAGGACCGCAAATTCGGCATCCGCATTCACTGGGGGCTCTACTGCATGATCGGCAGCGACGCGTCGTGGGCGCTCGCCGGAGCGAACAAACAGTTTTGGGACATCTACAACGTCTTTTACCAGTTCTTCAATCCGACCAGCTTCGATGCCGACGCGTGGATGAATCTGTTCGAGCAGTCGGGCATCCGATATTTCACTTTCACCACCAAGCACCACGATGGCTTCAGCATGTGGCCCACGCGGACGACGCAGGAATCCATTAAATTGACCTCGCAGGGATTCAGCCATGGCGCGATCGAGAATACCGAGAAGGTGGTGGAGAGCTACAGCATTCAGGACGGGCCGTATAGAAAGGATATCGTGCGCAGTATGGTGGAAGCCGGCCGCAGGAAGGACATGGGTATTGGCCTTTACTACTCGCACGTCGATTGGCACGATCCATCGTTCGCCTGGGATCCGTTCAATTTCTACTACGACCAGAAGTTCACACCGGAATCCGACCCCGCGCGCTGGCAGCGCTTCATCTCACAGGAGCGTGAGCAGGTGCGCGAACTGATGTCCGATTACGGCCGAATCGATTACCTGGATTTTGACATCGGCTGGCCGCAGGCCGCGGCGAAAGATCTGGCCGAAATCACCATGATGGTTCGCAAGCTACAGCCCGACGTGATTATTCGCGGGCGGGGGATTGGCGCGTACGGCGACTATTACACTCCCGAGCGGCAGATTCCCGGCGGTCCGTCCAAGGGATTTTGGAAAGTCATTTACCCTTGCGGCACGGCGTTTTCCTACCGGCCCAACGATCAGTACAAGCCCGCAGAGTGGATTGTCGAGAGCCTGATTGGGATCACCGCCAAGGGCGGAAATTTTGAAGTCGGCTTCGGCCCCATGCCCAGCGGCGAGTGGCCGCCCGAAACCGTGGAGCGCTTGAAATATACCGGAGAGTGGCTGCGCGTGAATGGAGAGGCGATTTACAACACGCGGCCGCGTTCGGTTTTTCAGGAAGGGAACAATATCTGGTTCACTTCCAGTAAAGATGGCCGTTACGCCTATGCGATCAGCATGGGTTGGCCGGGTGAAACGTTCGCGACTCAATCCGTGCGCGCCATGCCCGGCTCGGCGATTCGAATGCTAGGAGTTGATCAGGATCTCACCTGGCGGCAGGATGGAGCGACACTGAAAATTGCGATTCCTTCCTCAATCGCCGAGCACAAGCCGTGTGTTCAGGCCTACGCGTTCAAAATCCAGGCCGAAGCGGAGTAATATCGCGCCCGTTGTAGAGGCGGTCTATGACCGCCGAATTCCCGGCACTCATTGAGCGCCGCTACAATTCCTCATGGATTGCTCCTGAGCAATTTCCTTACTTCCGTAGATAATCGTCTGTGCCATTCAGCCAGTCGTAGCGGATGGGGCTGAATACATCGATGCCTGTGGAATCTTCTATTGCCAGTGCGCTGTGCGGAACGTTGGAAGGGATCACCAGCACCTCGCCGGCGCGCACCATCACTTCCCGGCCTTCCAGCTCGAATTTGAGCGCTCCGGTCAGGATCATGCTGATCTGCTCCGCTTCATGGTGGTGCAGCGGAATCAGGCAATCCTTGGCGAGTCCGAGGTGCGCCACCATGACCTTCTCGCCGTACACGAGCTTTCTCCAGAACTTTTCGGTCACCACTTCCTTCCTTACACTTTGCCACGCCAAGAGCTGCATCGCTTGCCTCCTGAAATTTCCAGATTTCTCTCTGCGCCTTCAGCCGGAGGTTTCGGTGTCCCAAACCCCCTCGTATCCTACACGCATCAGGAAGATTTTCGAGATAAAATGCAAGTCGCGAACTCGTGCGGGGGGCTTGGCAGGCTGCGGAAAAACTCTTTTTGGAGCCCCCAAAACTGCCAATTCGCAAGTGGTCGAACGAAGATTCAACAACTTGCGAGCCCGGAATCCGCGAATCAGGGGCCGTTAAGAGAGTTTTTCCGTAGCCTGTTGGGCCCCAGTGTCGAGCGCCGGGACCATCAGATTGCAGCAATCGATTCCGAACGACGGGCCTTCCCATGTTTTCTACCTTCTTCGATTACGTTGCGCTACTTTATCTGATTCTGCTTCTCTGGATTCCGTTCTATTGGCTGGTGTTTCACACCGCGATCCGTTTCTGGCGGCGAATCGGCAACCGCGCTTTCTGGATCGCGCTTCCCGTGTGGCTGATTTTTGCCGCGGCGATCTTCATCGGGCGCAACGTGCTTCTGGCTCGACGCATTGACCGCGACGCCCTGACCTGGGCGGCGGGCGGGGCGCTCTTCATTGTGGGAAGCTGGTTGGATGCGCAGACCCGCCACGCCCTGGGGTGGCGGCGATTGGTAGGCCTTACAGAATTGAAACCGCAGCACCGATTGAGCATGGTGGTTCGCAAGGGAATCTACGCGCGGATGCGGCATCCTCGCTATCTGCTCTACATGCTGATGGTCCTGAGCATGGCCTTCCTCACCGGAGCCTTGGCAATTTTTTTGCTGGCATTTCTAAATATCCTGATGTATCAAATCATCGCACCGCTTGAGGAGCGCAAACTCCTGGATCAGTACGGGCCACTGTATCGAGACTATCAGCGCGTGGTCCCGCGGTTTGTGCCTCATATCGGGCGGTCGCCCGAAGCCCGGATTTCGTCCTGAGCCGGAGGTTTCCATGAATCGGCGAATTTGTGCTTTCCTCGTGTTCGTTCTGGGAATGGCGACGCATGCCCTTTGGGCGCAGCAGCCGTGTCCCGGGTTTGTTGTCGCCATTGGCACGGATGAGGACAAGCTGATGCTGGCCGTGAACGGCGCGGACAACCCGCAACAGCAGCTCGATGCGCTTGACAAGTTCACTCAGGCGCATCCCGACTCGAAATTCATGCCCTGCGCCCTCGAATACTATGCAAGCGCCAATTTGAAACTGAATAATTTCGACAAATCAATTGAATACGCAGAAAAAGACCTGGCGGGAAACTACAAGGATTTAAATCTTTATCTCAATCTCATGCGCGCCTACGCCGGCAGCACCAAAGTGAGCGACACGGTTTTTGATGTCATCAACAAAGTTCCGGACCAAACCAAAGCGGAGACGGCGAATCCCGTGCGGCCCCCAAAGGCCACTGACGAGGAGTGGGCGAAGGTGCAGAAAGACAATCAAGACCTGGTCAAGGACTGCCACGATTACGCCGTCTGGGCATTTTTCCAGATTCTTCCTCGCGTCACCGACCCCGCCAAGCGCATCGAGATTCTCGGCAATTTCCTCAAAGTTTATCCCGAGGAAGAGACAGTGAACGCCCCCCAGATTAATCACGCTTACTTCGACGCCTATCGCATGCAGAGCAACCTGCCGAAGATATTGGAATATGGCGACAAAGTGGTGGCCGACGACCCGAACGCCGTGGAGGTCCTGAACACGTTGGGTTTGATCGAAGAGTTCTACCTCAGCCCACCGTCAACCGAGAAGGCGGCCGGTTACGCGCAGAAAGCCGAGACTGCGGCGCAGAATATGAAGAAGCCCGACGGCGTCGACGAAACGGCTTTCAAAAATGAAATGAACAAGCAACTCGGCATCGCCCACCTGACTCTGGGTTATGCCGCTCTGGTGCGCGCGCAAAAGACCTCGAGGTTGCAACCGGCGATTGACGAACTGAAAGCCGCCGGAGGACTGCTGGAGGGCAATCCCGCGCTCCAAGGACAGGCGCTTTTCTACCTCGCCAGCGCGTACGAAATGGGATATCCGGCCAACCATCGTGGCGCCATCGAGGCGTTGAACAAGGCCGTCGCCTTGCCCGGGCCCTTCCAGGGCCAGGCGCAAGCTCTGCTCGCCAAGGTGAAGGCGGCCCTCAAATAGCCGGGCGGCGTTCACAGGCAGGATGAACGAGAGGAACCGACTGAACTCGCACCCGGCGAGGGCCAACGTTTCGCACTTGAGGGCGGTACATGTCAGTTGGCCGACTGACTCAATCCCGCCTTTACGCTCAAATTATACAACTTCCTCCGGGTGGATATGTTTGACAAACCATTCGGTGCATTCCAGAATGAAAGGGCTGGGACTTTGGAGAAATTTTACGGAGAGGACGCATGGGCGGCGGAATTACTCCGCAGGACGTTGTGAACGCGCTCCGCAGGGTGAAGGATCCGGACCTGGGGCGGGACATCGTCACGCTGGGGTTCATTAAGGAATTGGAAGTGGGAGACAGGCGGGTTTCATTCGCGCTGCAACTGAGCTCGCCGGCATCTCCGGCCCGCAATCAATTGGTAACCCAGGCGCGCGAGGCAGTGCTGGCCCTGGGCGCTGCCGACGTGGAGGTTCGAGTGGTGGCGGCCAGCCCGCCGCGCGCTCCCAATCCGTCGCTGATTCCCCAGGTAAAACACACCATCGCGGTGGCGAGCGGCAAGGGCGGCGTGGGGAAATCCACTGTGGCGGCAAATTTGGCGATTGCTCTGCATACTGGGGGGGCAAAGGTTGGCCTGCTGGACACCGACGTTTACGGGCCCAGCGTGCCCATCCTCATGGGTGGAAACGAAGCGCCACAAGTTGTGGAAGGGAAGATCGAGCCTCCCGTGGAGTACGGCA
>JASHTZ010000278.1 GCA_030040295.1 Terriglobia bacterium
CTGGTGGAAGCCATTTAAAGGCCCGCCTCCTTCTTGAGGATTGCGGCTTTGTCGGTCTTCTCCCAGGAAAAGTCAGGGTCAGGACGGCCAAAGTGGCCATAAGCCGCGGTCTTTTGGTAGATGGGGCGCAGCAAGTTGAGCGACTCAATGATTCCCTGCGGAGTCAGCTTGAAGTGCTTGCGAATGAGGCTTTCGAGCTTGGCCTGGTCAATTTTGCCGGAGCCGAACGTATCCACCATCACGGAAACGGGCTCGGCGACGCCGATGGCGTAAGCGAGCTGGACTTCCGCGCGGTCGGCGAGGCCCGCCGCCACGACGTTCTTGGCAATGTATCGCGCCATGTAGGCCGCGGAACGATCGACTTTCGTGGGATCTTTGCCGGAGAATGCCCCGCCCCCGTGATGTGCCGTGCCCCCGTAAGTATCCACAATAATTTTGCGTCCGGTCAGGCCGGAATCCCCAACCGGCCCGCCCGTCACGAAGCGCCCGGTGGGATTGATGTGATATTTGGTCTTGGCGTCGCGCAGATGGCCGGGAATGACGGGCTTGATGACACATTCCAGCACGCCTTCGCGCAGCTTTTCCGTGCTCACGCTGTCAGAGTGCTGCGTGGAAACCACCACGGCGTCCACGCGCACGGGCTGCGAGCCCTCGTACTCCACCGTCACTTGCGACTTGCCGTCGGGGCGGATGAAGTCGAGCGTGCCGTTGCGCCGCACTTCCGCCAGGCGCATGCAGAGCTTGTGCGCCGCCATGATGGGAAACGGCATCAGCTCATCCGTTTCGTTGCAGGCGTACCCGAACATCAGTCCCTGGTCGCCGGCGCCGCCGGGATTCACACCCTGGCTGATGTCCAGACTTTGTGGTGTCAAATTGACGTGCACGTCACAGCCGTCCGCAGTGAAGCCGCCGGCGGGATCCGTATAGCCGATTTTCAGCACGGTATCTCGCACCAGCTTCTTGATATCGGGTGAACCCTTGGTGGTGATTTCTCCCGCCACATAGACGGAGTGGTCCTTCACCATTGATTCGCAGGCCACGCGGCTGCGGGGATCGGCGGCGAGAGCCGCGTCAAGAACCGCGTCAGAAATCTGATCGCACATTTTGTCAGGGTGGCCTTCGGTTACAGATTCAGAAGAAAACAGATAGCGGTGCTTCGGCTCACTCAAGCAGAGCCTCCTTGTTTGTTTCGATTGGTTAACACAAACAGCCAAGATAACACACGCGAAATTGAAGTGTCAACGAGTTCGCGACTAGGGTTCGCTATTGGGGTAGTGTCTCAGTTTGAAATTCTGTAGCGGCGGTCTATTGACCGTCGCAGGGGCTTGCTCCGCCAGATGGCGGACCAGCCCGTAAATGCGACGCTCATCGAGCGCCGCTACAGCGATGGATGGCGGAGGGAGAGGGATTCGAACCCCCGAGCCCCTTTCGAGGCTAACGGTTTTCAAGACCGCCGGTTTCAACCGCTCACCCATCCCTCCGGATTTTGGCTTGAAATAGATTACCTCAAAAGGTGAATGCCTGCGACCGCGCGTTGATGCCGTCGTGCGGAATTTACACGTCCCGGCAACGCGGGAGCATTAACGTCACCCTTTGCATTACCCGAAGGCCAATTCACGCCGAACCTCAGCATGCGATGGAGTCTTCAGGTCGTAAGGTATTCTCCCCAACCCCACATCCGGTAAATTCCCGATAAGCCCCTCCCGGTAAGATTCCTTCTAGCACGGCAGCCGAAAGCATCACTTTTATTGTACGACAGCGAACGGAGGTTCTGTGGAGTTGATGAACCCAGAGCCTGGCCATGAATTGATTACAAAAACACGCTGATTCACCAGCGACCCTGTTGTTCTGAAGTTTTGCGTCGACCCCTTAAATCAACAATGCAGTTGCAAGAAACATCCCAGGGAGGCAAACATGCAGGAACAGAAATGCCCTTCGTTGTGTCCCAAGGGCAAATGGATAGCATTATGGATTGTCATTCTGGCATTTTCTGCGGCCGGCATGCTTTCGGCCCAGGAATTCCGGGGGAACATGAGCGGGCAGATCACCGACCCGTCGGGAGCGGTCGTTCCCGACGCTCACGTGAGCGCCGTAAACAATGACACGGGGCAGTCTTATTCCGCCACGACCAGTTCAACTGGCTTATACAACATTCCTTACATGCTGCCCGGCGACTACACGGTCAACGTTTCCTCGACGGGCTTCAAGACCGCCGTGCAGGACAGAGTCGTAGTTCTAGCCGCCAAGACCACGGCGCTCAACTTGCGTCTGGTCGTGGGGGCTGTCTCACAAAAGATAACCGTCACCACCAATCCCACCATGCTGGAGACAAACAGTTCGGGGGGTGGAATGGTTCTCAGCTCGAAGGAAATCGAAAATCTGCCCCTGAACGGGCGACAGATTTACATGCTGCTGCGCGATACTCCCGGAAGCCAGTTCCTTCAGACGCAATTTGGCGCCAGCGGCTATTCGGGTTCACGCGGTTGGGACGTTTCCAATAATTACACCATCGGCGGCAGCTCCGCCCAAGCCGGTAATTTCAACAATTTCACGCTCAACGGCACCAACGTCACCATCATGACCGGCTTCGGCGACCAGGGAACGTGGATGGTAGCGCCCAACGTGGACGCGCTTCAGGAAACCAACGTGATGGACCAGATGTACGACGCCCGCTACGGACGCACCGGCGGCGGGGTGGTCAATATGGTCACGAAGAATGGAACCAACCAGTTTCACGGGGACGTCTACGAGTTCCTGGAAAACGGCAAACTGATGGACGCCAACACCTTCACCAATAATCTCACCGGGTTGCCCGTTGAACCCGTGGACCAGAACCAATTCGGCGGCACCTTCGGCGGCCCCATCAAAAGAGACAGAATGTTTTTCTTCGGGTCCTACGAGGGCTACCGAGAATCGATTCCCTACACCGTCCTGACCACGGTCCCCACGGCGGCCATGCGATCAGGAGATTTTTCCGGTATTCCTTACATCATTTATGATCCCTCAACCACCGTGTGCACCACCTCCGGAGCGTTGGGGAGTTGTTCCGGCAACGCCTACGCCCGCACGTCCTTCCTTCAGGAGACCGGCGCCAATGCCATCCCTGCCAACGAAATCAACAAATCCGGCCAGGCGCTCATGAACTACTTTCCAGAGCCCAACATCCCAGGCTCGGGATATCTCGACAACTTCGTCTCCGCCGAACCGGACCATTACGATTACAACCAGTACATGGGCCGCGTGGATTACAACACCAGCGACCGGACCCGCTGGTACAGCTCCTTCGAATTCCAGAAGGGGCACGAATTCCGCGATTCCAGCGGCTTCACCGGCCCTGCCGAAAACGGCAACATCAACACCATGCGGGAGAATTGGGTGGCGACCCAGGACGTGACGCACACTTTTTCAACCAGCATGGTGGGCGACTTCAAACTCTCCTTCGCGCGCTTCCACGACTTTTTCCCCAACGGCCCCCTCTCCACCCCTACGCCCGGGTCAATTGGACTGAATTATCCGGCGGCCGGAACCACCACTCTCGACATCCTTCCCCAAATCACCTTCAGCCAAATTTACCCGGAAGACATCGGCAACCAGTATACGGAAGACTTTTACACCAACACCGTTCTGGACGCGGACTTTACCAAAATCAAGGGGCGCAACAACTTTGAATTTGGCGGCGAAGTCGGCGAATACCAGGCTGCAAGGCCGGGACCCGGAGGGAGTCCTAATGGGGACTTCGAATTTGAAACTCAGAACACGCAGTACAACCCTTTAAGCAGAGGCGCTGCTGGAGCCGACCTTCCGTCCGGCGATGAAGATGGCTACCCGCTTGCCGATATGCTGCTCGGTTATCCCGAAAGCGGCGGAGTGGATTGGGAAGCCACCACGATGGAAGGCTTCCAGATGTGGGACGTCTATGCGCAGGACAACATTCGCGTCAACCACCGGCTGAGCGTAAATGTGGGTTTGCGCTACGATTGGGAAGGCGGTGTCGTGGAGCGCTACAACCGCCTGAATCGGGGCTTGTGCATCGCGTGTGTCAACCCCATCAGCAGTAGTCTAACCTATCAACAGAACCTGGCGGCCGATTCCGCCACCCTCACCGCCGATGGTATCAATCCTGCGAGCCTCACCGTCGCCTACGGCGGCATTCAATTCCCCGGAGTCAACGGCCAGCCCCGCAATGCCTATAACCCCGACTGGACCAATATCGGCCCCCGCATAGGGTTCGCTTACATGCTCGATAACAAGACCGTTCTGAGGGGTGGTTTCGGCTGGATGTACGCGTATGGGATCGAAGGCGGCACCACCACCGGCTTCAGCGAAACCACGAGCTACGTCAACACGCTTAATGGCGGCGTAACCCCCACTAATTACTTCCAAACCGGCACACCCTTCCCCAGTGGAATAGAAACGCCGCCGGGTAGTTCGGATGGTTTGCTCAGCAACATCGGCAACCAGCAGAACCTGGATTTCCCCGGCCGGAAGATTCCCCGCGTCCAGATTATGTCCCTGGGCGTACAGCGCCAGTTGCCGCACCAAATTCTCCTTGACGTAAAGTACGCTGGAAACTACACCCGTAACCTGCGCGATCACATCTGGATCAATGGCACGCTACCACTGTCGCAGGGTTATCCTGAATTGCAGCAGAATAATTACGTGCCGGCCGTGGCCACCATGTACGATCAGCAGGTGCCGAACCCCTGGTATGGCGTTCTTCCTATCACCTCCAACATCGGAAGTTCAAAGACCATCCAGGCTGCTAACCTGATGACGCCCTTCAGCCAATTCAACCTGGTGGGCGACTACACCGATCCGCAAGGCGAGGTGTGGTACGACTCGCTGCAAGCCAAACTCCAAAAGCGCCTTTATGGAACTAGCCGCGGTTTGCTCTTTTCCGTGGCCTACACCTACTCGAAAAAT
>JASHTZ010000279.1 GCA_030040295.1 Terriglobia bacterium
ATCATCGGGTCGGCTCAATACCCTGGCCCGAATGACGCTCTGAAGCCCGATTGGCAGAAATATCAGGGACCGCCTTCGGCGCACTACGCCCTGGCTAAGGCCAGCGGCTATGATTTCTACGTCACCACCGATCACTCCCAGGAAGCGGCCTTTCAACCACCCAGTCCCGATAACTCTGTCTGGAAGGCGACGAAACGCGAAGCCGCCGAAGCCACGGACAGCAGCTTCGTGGCGCTTGCGGGTTACGAGCATTCGGAGAACGACGGCCCCGGCGGCACAGGCCACCTGAACGTCATCAACAGTGCGGAGTACCTGAACGCCCTGGCGCCGGGGATTGACCTGCCCTACTTGTATCATTGGCTGCCAACTGTTCCGGCCAACGGGGAGGGACCGGTGGTCGCCAGCTTCAACCATCCCGGACCGCACCAATACAATGACTGGGCCTACCGTACGCCGCAAGTCACCGACGTCATCACCATGCTCGAAGTCATCAACTCCAACAACAAAATTCACTACCCGGCGTTTATCAACGCGCTCGACAAGGGATGGAAGGTTTCGCCCGTTTGCGGCAACGACAATCACGGCCTCACGGGTATTTCGCGTCAAACTTCCCGTACCTTCGTGCTCGCTACCAGCAAAACGAAAGCAGCGATTCTGGATGCCATGAAGAACCGGCGAACCTACGCCTCGCTCGACCGCAACATTCAATGCCGATACACTGTGAACGGCGCGATCATGGGTTCCACGCTTCATTCGCCCACCCACTTTCAATTTGACATTGTGGTGAGCGACCCCGACACGGGAAATCCCGGCGATCAAATCACAAAGATTGACATCGTCAAGGACGGCGGTGAGGTAGTCCAGACGTTTACCCCTGCCCCCACCTTTTCTGTCCATTGGATGCCGGAAGTAAACGATTCCTCCAGCAGATATTTCTTCGTCAGGGTGTGGAACGCGGGCGGAGGCGACGCGCCCGGAGCCGATCCTAAGAATCCGGTAGCGTGGCTGGCCCCGGTTTGGACCGGCAGATGATGGCCGCATGTCCCGGAGATACCCGAACGCAGGAGTAATCACTAGTTGGAGACCGAAAAAGAGATTGACATTTTGTCGCTGCTTTCCTAGAGTTGTGCACCGTTCCAGGTGAAGTAGAGTTTGGCGCTTTTACCATACGGCTGGCGGATATCACTATAGAAATGTGATAGTGGGTCAGTTTGACATTTCGGCGTGGGGGTTTCCCTCGTGGGTACCCTGCCCGATCTCGCTGGGCTGAAGGGCAGAGACAAGCCCTGCCCCTAAGGAATTCAAACCGAACCACTGCGAGAAATGTCAAATCCTGGCTCCGCTTCAACCGAGTGATAGCCAGCCGTGAGGGAGTCGCCGGTTAAATCGAGCGCATTCGTGATTCGAGGGGCAAGAATGCGCTCACCGGGTGATTCGGCAATTTCAGTCCTCGCACAACACAGTAAAAATTAAAAGAGATCGAGAGCGATGAGGAGGATTCAGATGAGTCTGCCCGTGTCTCATGACTGTGCCGTATCCTGTGACGCCGCTTCCAATCTAAAGAATATATTCGCGAAGGCTCTTTCATCGACGTTGCCGAAATTAGGCATAAGTCCGCTTGCCGTTTTGCTGGCATTGGGCTTGCTGGCTGCGCCCGCGCTCGCGCAGAATTCGAACATTCAAGGCCAGATTACGGACCCTCAAGGCGCCGCCGTGCCCGGCGCTAAAGTCACCGTGATCAACGTCGCCACCGGCGTGGCTATTTCCGTGAACAGCAACCAAACCGGCCTTTACGTAGTCCCGAATCTCCTTGCCGGGAAGTACACCGTCCAGGCCAGCAGCTCGGGATTCGGGACGGCGGCCAGAAATAACGTTGAGCTCGATGTAGCCCAGACGATACAGTTGGACTTTTCCCTCCAACTCGGCCATTTGGCGCAGACGATTACCGTCACGGAGGCCGGCGAGGTGCTGAACACCCAAACGACCACCGTGGGCCAGGTAGTTTCAAACCAGCAGGTGAACGACTTGCCTTTAAATGGACGGAACTATCTCCAATTGGCCACCTTGACCCCGGGCTCAGCGCCCGCCAACCAATCGCGCGCCCAGACCCTCGGCTCATTCAGCGCTCTCGGCCAGACCAGCTACCAAATGAACATCCTTCTGGATGGCGTCTGGAACAACACAACATTCAACGGCGGTGAACTCGGCTACCAGGCCCAGGCCGTTGAGCCCCCTGTGGATGCAATCAATGAGTTTGAAGTGGTGACCAACAATAATTCCGCGGAATATGGATTGCGAATGGGCGGCACGGTCATCGCCTCCATCAAATCCGGCACGAACAAGTTTCATGGCGACGCATGGGAGTTTTTGCGGAACACCGATATCGACGCGGCTTCATTCTTCGCCTCAGGAGAGGCCAAGCCGCCCCTTGAACAGAACCAGTTCGGAGGCACGTTGGGTGGCCCGATCATCAAAAACAATACTTTCTTTTTCGGGAGTTACCAGGGCACGCGCATTCACTCCGGAAACGCGGACATTTCTACTCTGCCCACGGCGGCCATGCGGCAGGGCAATTTTTCCGGCCTCGTCAATGCTTCGGGCCAGCTCATACCGATTTACAACCCCGCAACCACCGCGGCCAGCGGTACCACCTACGTGCGCACCGCCTACTCGTCAAATACCATACCATCCACGCAATTTGACCCGGTCGCAGGCAACGTTATCGCGTTATATCCCCAGACCAACCTTGCCGGCACGTCGGATGGCACGGTGAGTAATTACTACAATTCAGCTCACGGCTACGATGACGTGGATGAAGTCGACGCGCGGGTTGACCATAACTTCAGGGCTTCCGAACGATTGTACGCCCGCTACAGCCGGCGCTCCGAGTACCAACTGGAAGCAGGCAATCTTCCACTGCCTGCCGACGGCGGGTCGTGGGAGGACGTAGCCATCACCGCACACAACGGGGTAGTGGGCCTGACGTCAACCTTCACGCCCAAACTCGTCAATGACGTGGTCGCGGGCCTGACCCTTTTCCCCACTCTCTTGGATGATCCCTGGCATTCGATCGGGAATCTCGACCCCCAGTTGGGAATCAAGGGTGTCCCGCCGCTGAGTTTTGGCAATGACTACGGCATGACCCTCTTTAGCCCCACCGGATATTCTGAAGTGGGGTCGCAGAATTTCTGGCCGAATTACGCCAACATGGACGACGAGCAATTTTCTGACAGCCTGCTTTACAGCCGCGGCAAGCACATGATGAAAATGGGGTTCACCTACACCCGTTTGGGAGCTGATCGCGTGGCCACGCGCTACGCCCGCGGACTCATGGACTTCGCCGGATACTTCACCCAGAATCCCCAAGCCCGCGGTACCACGGGCAACGGGTTTGCTGATTTTCTACTGGGAGACGCGAGCGGCGGCGACATCGGTAATTTTGCCGGCGAAAGCGTAATCATGAATAACTACGGACTATATTTTCAAGATGATTTTCATGTGAGCAAGAAACTGACCTTGAATCTGGGTGTCCGGTGGGACCTGATGCATCCGCCCACGTATCGGGGTTATCAGGCAATGAGCCGCTTTGACCCGTTTCCGGGGACTGCCGCCTACGACTCGTTCCAAAATGCGAGCAGCAACAGCGATTGCGCCTGCGACGTAAATGCCCATAACTTTGCCCCGCGCGTGGGCCTTGCCTATCAGCTTTTCTCCAAGACGGTGGTGCGCGCGGGCTTCGGCGTCTTCTTTGGCGAAACCGACGCTTACAACGAATCCGAGCGTTACAACAAGGAACCCCCCCAATGGACAGAGGTCAGTTTCTCCACGGATGAGCTTTTCAACCCCGCCCTGATCGTCCAAAACGGATTTCCGCCGGGATTGATTCCTACAACGACGCTCCAGCCCAATGTGACCGTGGATGCCTCCACGAATTACATGCCTGACCAGTATTCGCAGGAGTGGTTCCTTGACGTGCAAAGGGAATTTGGCCCCAATGCTGTCCTCACGGTTTCCTACGTGGGCACGGGAACACGCCACCTGATTCAGACGCTAAATTGGGACCAGCCCTACGTGCCGGAGGCCGGAACCATCCAGACCCGCAGGCCCTTCACCGCGTTCTCAAGCATTCAACTCTTTGACGCCGGAGCCGACGCTAACTATGACGCGCTGCTGGTTAAGTTCGAAAAGCGCTACTCTCAGGGACTCACTCTCCTGGCGGCTTATACCTACTCCCATTCCCTTGACAACATGACCGAGTATGACAACAACGAAGGGGGCGAAGGCCTGGAAAACAACTACAATCTAGGTGGCAACTGGGGCAATTCGGTTTTCGATCTGCGCAACGTTTTCGTTACTAATGCGATCTACGATTTGCCCTTCGGCTCCGGCAGGCGTTTCATGAATCGGACCGGCGTCCTGAACGAGGTTCTGGGCGGATGGCGGCTGGGAGGCATCTGGACATTGGATTCCGGTCCTTCTTTTTCTCCCCTGGTCAGCACGGACCTTACCAACGTGGGAGGCACGGACCGTCCGAACGCCATTGCCGACGGCAACCTGCCACGTGGAAAGCGCAGCATCCACGACTGGTTCAATCTCGCCGCATTCCCGGAACAGGCTTCGTATACTTACGGAAACGCCATGCGCGATTGCTTATACGGACCGGGAATCGTCAACATGGATGTGAATCTCTCCAAGGTTTTCGCGATCACGGAATCCAAGCAGTTGGTATTCCGTGCGGAAGCCTTTAACGCCGCCAATACACCCCACTTCGGTCTGCCCAACGAGGACGTGAATCTGGCCACGGGAGGTACAATCAGCTCGCTCGCCGTCGGTACAAACCCCCGCGAGTTCCAGTTCGCCCTGAAGTTTTACTTCTAGCAGTGTAACGCGGAGGTAGTGTCCTGAGTCAGAAGTTCGCTTCATATGTTGCCCTGGGGATAATGCAAGCTTTCAGCCCCGCCGGGGCGAAATATCGTAGCCCAGGGCGCAAGCCCTGGGGCCGCGAGCACTCACCCCGCCTTCGGCTCCCCTCTCCCGCAGGGCGGGAGAGGGGTCGGGGGAGAGGGTGGCACCTGAAACCCACGGCTTGCGCCCTGGGCTACGATCTGGCGCCCGCTTCGCAGGCTGAGTTCTTAAGCGAACTTCTGACTCAGGACAGTAGTGTGGTTCAACTACCTCCACTTCGTGTTTCGATATTTCCTGTTGAGCACTACGCCGGCGCCACGTTACGAACGCCACAGATCAAATGATGCAAGTAAAGAGAGCTTAACCGTTTAGGGTAGGCCCTCCGGGCTTGCGACGACGGGCTACTCAATCCGAGGTTCCATCAGGGACCTGAACACTTCGAGATTCTTTTCCCAACGACTGGCGGCCCATCGGCGCAATTGCCGTTGGCGCTCGAATTGCTTCCTTGCAGATTCCCGCAGCTTATTGAGGCATTCGGCCTCGGTAACCGAATTTGTATACGTAATGACAGACTGTTCGGGGAATCCGTACAATTTCCGGAGCGCCTCGGGCATGATCATAATGCAGGTCATCTCAACGCCGGTAATAAGCGCGGCGGTAAGTCGGCACACCAAATAATCCCTCTCGGGAAGAATCGGCATCCACAGATGGATCGGCTGTTCTTGTTGGGCAAGGGAGGCCATATACTCAACCCCATTGAGGCCCAGGTGCTGTGCATAAGCCCCATCGTAGCCGCTAAAATAGCGGCAGGGGCGGCGATCGTAGTGCCTCAGCTTCCCGCCGGCTTCGAGGTAACGAATGGCGCCCCCGATATCTTTGCCTTCGAAGGTACCTAGACACGTTAACGTTGGAAGTTCGGAAGCATCTTCGGAAGCCAGGGCAATTTCCCCCGTGCCCGGCCCCTCCGGCGCAACAGGCTTGGAATAGATGGGGAAAATCCACTTCTCCTCGCCTTGCGCCGGAGTTAAATAGACAGATGACCCGCAGGGGTTCAGTTCCACATCATCCGGGTGGTGGTGAACCACAATCAAGTGATGGTTAGCATTCACCTCGTGGACCCAGCCCATGTAATCCAGCCATACAAAGGAGGTGTTCAGCAGGATGATTTCAAAGTGTCGCCCGATGCACATCACTTCGGACCAATCATGGATGCGATCTGCCGCGATGGGCAGGCGGGTCTGGTAATAATCGAGCAAGTGGTAAGGGTCCGAGCGTTCATAAAACAGATGCGTGTCGTAGCCCAGCTCCAGTGCGAGCGAGGCAAAGCCTCCCATGTCCTCCGTA
>JASHTZ010000032.1 GCA_030040295.1 Terriglobia bacterium
ACGTACGGTGTACCCAAGTTGTACCTGAGAATCTCGGCCGCGAGGTCGGGGTTGAGAGGTATGGGCTTTTGTGACGCCCCCGTTTTGGAGTCGCCCTGCCTCTCTGATCAAGGGGAATTTATTCCCTCGCCCCGCTTGGAAGCGAGGGAATTGGAGTTGTTGCATTTGAAGTTCTATTCTAATTGACGCTAAAAGAAAAGCTTCAGCGCAAACTGCATCACTCTCGGGTCGCCCGATAGGCTGCTGATCTGCCCGAACGTGCCGTCGGTGACGCCTCGGTCCGGGTACCCGAAATGCGTGTTGTTAGACACATTGAGCGAATCCCAGCGCAACTCGAGCCGGCGGCCCTCGCCAAAAGTGAAGGCCCGGCTCAGGCTGGTATCGAACTGGATCAGATCCGGCCCGAATAGAGTATTACGGCCGCAATTGGGCAATTCCGTGATGGGTGGTGGGCCATAGTCGGCAGTATTGAACCAGTGCAGGATGGTTCGACTGGGGCCGGCCGAGAGTGCGCCGTTGGCGAAGCAATCGCCGTAAGCAGTTTCCAATCCACCGCGTGGCCCTTCGATCTTGGAAGTGATGCTGCTATCCTCGATGGCAAAGGGCTCCCCTGTGCGTCCAGTCGTGACCCCACTGAGACGCCAGTTACGAAGGATCTGGCGCGCCACGCGGCCTGCCCCGGTCATCGAATCGCGCAGCGAGGCGAATTCCGGAATCGCATAGACGTAGCCGATGGATACAACTTGCCGATAGTCGAAGTCGCTGTTGCCTCGGTTGACTTGCTTATAGGCGTAATAGTCGTCCGGGTCTACAGGACTGCCGATGTCGTTGAGGTCGTCCGCGTCCCAGTCAATCGAGTGTGACCAAGTCCAGTTGGCGCGGAGTAGCAACCCGTGGCTAAACTTCTTTTCGAGGGCTGTTTCGAGCCCCTCATACGTCGAATTGCTCCCATTTTCTCGTAATTCGAGAGAACCCCAGGCCGGGTAAGGAGCGACCCCGGTCGGGATGCCGTTAACCAACGGATTCTGATTCTCGTTGGTCAGGTACGATAGGTGTGTTCCCTTCGTGCCCACGTAATCGACGGTGAGGACCATGTTCCCAGGGAGCAGGCGCTGGAAGCCAAAGTTCCACTGATCGATGCTGGGCGCCCGGTCATTCGGATCCACAATATGCGTATTCACCGTTGTGGGGTTGACAAGGGTCGGATTGATCGAGAGATTGTTCCCCGTCGCGACCCGCATGTTGTTGAAGGTACTGGTAGTGCTGGAAGTGCTGCCCGAGTTGGTAACATGCCAAGGCAGGTCCAGATACATCTGATCTTCGCTTCCTTGCCGCTCAAACAACTGATAAAAGCGGCCGTAGCCGGTGCGGATCACCCAGTTGGGGCTGATATGGTACGCCAGACCCAAGCGTGGCGCTATGGCGTCATGGTCGTTCTTTACCAGGCTGCGGCCGTACGGCGAGTCAGAAGGGTAAAACAAGGTCCCGGTCGCTGGGTTGAAATTACTCATGAGATTCCCGGCTTCGTACTCCCAGGGCGCGTAGTCGTAGCGAATGCCATAGTTAGCGCTCAGTTTGGGGGTAACCTTCCACGCGTCCTGGAAGAAATAGGACATCATCCAGTCACGCGCGTCTACGATGGTCGTACCGGTGTACTCGCCGTCATACGGATATCCCATCAGAAAGTCAGCCCAGGCCATTCCGGTGTATTGCCCGTCAAAGCTCAGGGAGCCGCGCACGCCGGGAACATCATCATAGATATTCCGGAACGGCGCGTGGAAGTCCGCCCCAATGTTGAGTTGGTGCGTACCCCTGGTAAGGCCCAAAGTGTCGTTCTCTTCGAACGCATTGGTGTATTCATGCTTGGGCGTGTAGTCGGCGGAGCCCATCCGAGCCCTCGCGCCACCTCCCCCCACCGCCGCCACGCCGCCCGCTCCACTAACCGTCATGCCGGGGAAGCCGCCGTCGTAAGCGGGGTTGTTGGGAACGCCCAACCAGCCGATTTGCGTCAAGGTGTTTTCTCCAAACGGGTTCTGTGTCTCAAGTGAATGAGCCCGGCCCCAGCCCAGGCGGACTTCATTGATCATCTTCGGGCTGATGATCCAATCATCGCCCAGCGCCGCTCCCTGGGAATGGATGTAATACTTCCCGATGGATGACGAGCTGGCGCCGTCAATGATGGCCGGGTCGAAGGCGCCAGGGTCATCCCTGTAGCGAGGCATAATGTTGTACCGCGCGAACACATGGTTGTTGGCCTTGATCTCCACGTCTCCGCGAACGTTGTACGAGTTACTGTTGTCAAGCAAAAGCGGAGCGTTGTAGTAGTCGTTGGCGTTGAGCGCCCCGGTCGCGGGAGTGATGTTGGAAAGCGGAAGGTAAGAGATGATATTCTGCGATTCCGTGTCCAGGCATACCGTCGGAATCACGTTGTTAGGGTAGGTACCGTTGGCATTCATCCCCGTGGGATCTTTCGCGATGCAATCTCCCACCCGGTCAGTGAGGGTTGCATACGTAGCTCGGTTGAGACTGGCCTCCGTGGCTGAGAAATTGCCGACGCGCTCGCTGGCCGTGGGAACGTTGCCAGTAATCGGTATCCCCTGCGCGAGACGCTGGCCCTCGTAGTTGAAGAAGAAGAAAGCTTTGTCTCTCTTTATCGGCCCCCCAATGTTGCCTCCGAATTGGTTCAGGTCGTACTTGGCTTTCGGCGCTCCGGAGCGGTTCGTGAAGAAGTCGGTGGAATCAAACTCGTTATTGCGGACGAACTCCCAACCCGTGCCGTGGAACTTGTTGGTGCCGCCCTTGGTGGCGACGACGATAGCGGCCCCCGGACTGCGGCCGTATTCAGCCGAATACGGATCGGTGATTACAGTAAACTCCTGGATGGAATCCACGGATTCGTGGACCACTTCCGCGCTTAGCTCCAGAACGTTTTCGGAGATCGTATTATTGTCTACCCCGTCCAGGAGGAAGTTATTTTGCAGCGAGCGCACACCGTGCACATTGACGATGGCCGTGCGCCCGCTGGAGGTACTGCTGCCCTGTTCGGTATAGCGGTCCCCACTCACCCCCGACGACAACAGCAACAAGTCGTCCCAGTTGCGCCGGCCCAAGGGGAGATCAATAACCTCGGCGTTCGAGATATCCACGCCGGTCTGGGCCGACTCGGTTTGGAGCGCGGTCGCCGCAGTCTTTACCTCGACCACCTGGGAAACTGCGCCGAGCGCGAGTTGGAAGTCATTGCGTCCCCTCTCGCCGACACCCAAAACCACGCTATCGTGGATTGCCTTCTTAAAGCCTGTCATCTCGACCGTCACCGCGTAGGTGCCAACCGTCAAGCCCCCGAGAAGGTAGTACCCGGAGGAATCGGTCTTCGTAGTGTAAGTAACGTTGGTAGCGGTATCCCTAGCCGTGACCGCCGCGCCGGCGACCACCGCGCCGCTAGGATCGCTTACCAGACCGGTGAGGCTGGCATTCTGCACCTGGGACCATCCTGGAACCGCCATGCCTAAGAGCAGAACGTAAGAAAAGAAACTTAGCCGTAGATTCGCTTTGCGCATGAACCCCTCCTGATAAAATCTCACTTTGTGCTAGGAGACTAATGCTGCAATCGCGGCGACCCTCCAGCTCTGACGACTTGAGTTGGAATGAGAATGCACTTGCCCCATGTCTCCGGAGTTCGAGTGGAAACTGAACTCTTCCGTGGACAAGAACGATGGATACATCCCCGTCCCTCCAAACTCGGAGGGGTTAAAAATCTTTGACTACCTTGCCGACTCAACGATGCCAACGGAAAAGCGATGTTAGGACAAGGTAATTATGGAAGTGTGACAAGCATGTACAATGACCATTAATTCGAAGAGGGAACACGCAGGCCCATTGGCGGGACTTGACGGTGAAGCAGCAGACCGGTGGTGCTCAGGCGCGAACGCCCGCCGGCGGCGGAGCAAAGAAAGGAGGGAAGTTGACGCGTCCTCGAGCCTATTTCAGATGGCCAGGCCGCACAATTGATTGTTGTGGCTCAAACAATCACAAGGCAAAAGAAAAATTGGGCCGTCATATAAATGCGCGCTGTTTAATTTTTAGCGTCCCTCCTCCTTTGAAATGGGGTCCGAATTTTCGGGAATTGAAACTAGTGTAACGAAGCCAAGTCACTGGCGAAATCGGAGGGCGAATCCGTTATTCATCAGGCGAGTAGGCCGTTGTGAGTGAGATCGCCTGTCCCTATCTCCTCATCGTTAAACAATGTGCGGTCCACCGGCTGGTTTCCTTACTTGCCTTAAGCGGAGCCGTCCCCAATCAGAGATCGCGGCCGAATCGAGGGTAGCCGCCAAAACGAAGAGCGGCGAATCGGTAGCGGGCGAGGCGAAGAAAATCCCCACCCTCCGCGAGGTTTTGCGAAGGGTGGGGGAAATTAATTAAACTAGCGAAGGCGAACAGGCATTTACCAGTTGTGCCCACCGTGGCAGTATCCGACGCCCTTGTCGCTGTAAGTGGCAGCAGTGCCTGATGGTGCCACAGGGGCTTCCAGCGCCGACTCGTAATCCCACGCGTAGCCGTCCGGGTTGAGCGTCAGGGCCATCACTCCCCAGTAGTTCCCGGTTGCCGCCTGGAGAAACTGTTGGTTGAACTTCCCGTCCCAGTCTGTGGAGGAGGTTGGCGCTGAGACGACCGTATCGAGTGTCTCGCCGCCGGTGCCCACGATGAATTCCCGTATCCCC